>CAYYAG010000072.1:0-1537 GCA_964470005.1 uncultured Muribaculaceae bacterium | reverse complement strand
TTAATTGATAATGCGTACCCACCGAAATATTGAATTAAAAAGGCGGGCAAGCTTACGTTTTGCTCATCCTATACTTATTCAGTCGCCTAATCACTTAAACTTATTCACTAAGATGTCTTTTCAGGTTAGCTTTAATACCGCTTAAAGGGCCGTTATTAGGAGCGACTAAATTCTGGTAGTAATTTTTTGCATATACAAAAGGGAATTTTGGAACCCAGGAAAATTTCATAATAACACCTGCCGCATCTGCTCCCTGAAAAAACATTAATTCATCAATCGTATCTTCATACGCAGGAGAAATTGATGAAAAAACTTTCAGAAGATAGTTTGAAGCAGTCACGCTATAGTATCCTGTTGTTACTCCCGGTTTTGTAACAAGTTCTGTTATCGTAAAATCAGAATTATCTTTCAAAGAATACAAGTTTGAAGGAAGTGCAAGTTCTTCTCCACGGTTTCTTTCTATCTGGTATTGCTGTCCGTTGTAAACAATGACCATTACATTAGGTTTTGGCATATAAATGTCATCAAAAAGATTATCCAGAATAGGTTGACCATTAAAATCGGTTACACCGTATTTGTAATTTTTGCAAGTCAAAAGCATTCCGCCGAAGAGCAAATCAATTGACGAATATTCCGGTGCCAAAATCTCAAACCCTTTTTCATCAAAAAGTCCAATTCGACTTCCTCTTGTAAGTTTTGCATATTTACCGAGTACCCTCTCTGCACGGGTGTATCTGGGCTTAACAACAACCGTCCCGTCATCGTTCATTATTCCGAATTTTGAACCTTCCTGAATAATCCAGCCGGTTTCTCCAAGACGGATAAGTTTTTTGTATTTAGCATCAACTATAATTTTGCCTGTTTCATCTTGCAGACCGAATTTTCCGTCCTCATTAAATACTTTTGGCGTTGCAAGCGTTATATTTTGTATAATTAATAATAATAAAACTAATAAAGCACATTTCTTCATAATAAAAGATTAGCATAAAATTAAAGTTTTGTGTTAATTTATCAATATGGTTTTGTTAAGTAAAAGTTTTTATCTTAAGGATACGGTACAAGTTGCAAAAAAACTTCTTGGCAGTGTCTTGTGCAGGCGCATTGATGATAAAATTTATAAAAGCATTATTGTGGAGACAGAGGCTTACACTCAAGAAGATGCAGCATGCCATGCTCATAGGGGAGTTACTCCAAGGTGTGAGGTTATGTACAAAGAAGGCGGTCTTGCCTATGTTTATTTTATTTATGGAATGCATTATTGTGTTAACGTTGTGACTGAAAAAGAGGGGCGCGGGTGTGCTGTTCTGATAAGGGCGGTCGAACCATTGAACTATGAGGCAAAAACAAATGGTCCGGCAAGATTATGTAAGGCACTCGATATTACCAGAGAACTTAACGGAACAGATTTAACATCCAAAAATTCGCTTATCTGGATAGAAAAAGGAAGCAAATCTGATTTTGAAATTATTACTGCACCGAGAATTGGTATAAAACAGAATACGGATTATCTCTGGAGATTTTATATTAAAGATAATAA
>CAYYAG010000071.1:0-2029 GCA_964470005.1 uncultured Muribaculaceae bacterium | reverse complement strand
GGATATCTCTTGACCTCAGAAATTTACCCCGATGTCGGATTTATTTTTCAATTCATCTTGATAAACTCCGAATATGACAAATGCGGTAAACAAACTTTTAGAAGCTCTGGGTGAAAATATAAAATTAACTCCGGACAAATGGAGCGAAGAACATTCTATTCAGGCCGGCAAAAAAAAATGGATATCAAGCGTTCTCCCATCTGAACTCCTGAAAAGAACTGTTAAACAAGCTGTTGAATCGTTGGTTACAATAAATGAAAGCGGGGAGTTTTACACGACTTTTCCGGATAACATTGAAACTCCTGATTATGGCGACCATTGGGGAAGATGCGCTAATTACATTGAAATTAATAACCGTGCTATAGCTGAAATGGTAAAGGACAAAACAAAGAACGGAATACTGAGTTCAATAAAAATCCTTCCGGCAATTCCGCCTTCCGCCAAAAGCTGGGCAAATTGTATAATCTTATCTCAAATCTTTCCCAATATATACGGTGATGGGTTCAATAAAGGTATTCAGGAAGAAAATTCCATATACGGAATTAAACTTAATGCCGGCTACAGCGGAAATATAATTAATTATGAAATTAATCTATCCGGAGAAGAACAATTCAGAGCTTTTAATGATTTAGCACACCTTCATGGACTAAAAACTGGTTTCAGAACAGTTATTTCTGCCGATCAGATAAAAGTCTCCGCTCCAGATATCAACGATATAACGTTTGATTGGAATAATCCGGAACATCAAGAATTATTTATAAACGAACATGTAAAACTTATCAAAACCGGGTTTGAAGCAGTTTTTATTGATTCAGCCAAACACATCGGCGGCTATGATATGGATAATTATGCAGGAGTCGGTGCATTACCGGGATATGAACAAATGCAGTATATTTTATATGAAATCCGGAGACGTTCGGGAGTTACGTCCATTAGTTTTGCAGGCGAAAAAAGTACGGAAGATTTTGCAAGATACGAAAATCTCGGACTTACAACAGGAACCGCGTTTATTTCTCCGGATGATTACGAAAAATTAAAATACTGGTCTGAAAAATTTAAATACAGCCAAAACTATGCTCCGGGAGTTGAAGTCTCAAACGATAATGACGTGGGCGGACGGAGTTATGAAACAAGGCTGCATCGCATAAATTCTTCACTGTTTGCCTATGAATACCCGAGCGATAAGCTGCCAAGCTTTATGCAAATGGAGGACTTATTCCCGCTCAGGTACGACACAAATACACATCAGCTTATGATGACAAATCCGTCTTATTCAACAGACGGAACACCGCTTAGCCACTGGGAAAATCTGTTTACAAAAGAGGACGGCAGAGAATACAACGCCAAAGTCGGAGAACTGTTTGCACATTCGTTAAACTTAGGATAAATGATTTCACTGAATCGGAAAAAATGCGAGTTTTTAATTACACACCAAAAGTGTTTTTTAAAAAGGCGTGCCAAAAGTTGCAATGGTTTTTGTTACAAGCGAAGCAAGCCCTTGAAATCTTACGTTTTTACAAATGTTACTAATATTACATCCGCCTTTTGCATAAATATCAAAAAGTTTGCTGTAAGTGTCAATGTGTTTGTCTCTGATTACAGTGATTTTTTTTAACAAGTTTTTTGAATATTTTTTATCATCAGACTCTAAAGAGCCTCTATTCTTTTCTATAAACTTTTTAATTTTAAAGAATTGCCTGTTATACTCTGATATAACCGGATTTATGCCATTTTTTACTCTATATCTATACCACACCTGAACTTTATAAGTGCTTTGGTCATGTTCTTTACTAATTCTTCTTGCAAAAGTGATTTATTTTTTGCTTCCGGTTTAAAAAACAAAGACGGCATATATGCTACATAAGGTTTATCAGCCACATATTGTTTTGGTTTTGATTTCAAAGCAAATTTCGGTAAAAACTTGAATGAAGATATGTTCAATTTTGGCGTTAGGTTAATCATTAGAACCATTCCCCCGGATTGAAAATATCAGACGCTAAATTTTTCAGGGCAGACCACAAATCCCAAT
>CAYYAG010000070.1:0-2625 GCA_964470005.1 uncultured Muribaculaceae bacterium | reverse complement strand
AAAAATATGAAAATATGTTCAAAAACTATTTTTATATCCCCAATTCCGGAAAATTTGGTTTCCGAGACGTTAAATCAATAAAACTTTCCGATGATGATTTGATTAACCTTAAACAGAACTACCCGGAATTATTATTCCGTAAATAAAAAAAAGAAGCCCGAAGGCTTCTTTTTAATTATATAATGGTGCGAGTTTTTTCGATTGCTGCGGGATTACACCTTCTTCTATCGGAAGATAAACCCTATAGTCAATCTCAGAGAAACAGTTATCAATACTTTCAATGTTTCTTAACTCGTCTTCATTTATATTTCCGCTTTCAATCATGTCGCAGATTTTCTCAAAGCGATCAACATGCTCTCTGAACCTATCTGTTGCATAGTCTTTTGCCTGCCATGTTGTAATCAAAAACGGCCAGTCTGAACTTTGCAACAAGAGGTTTTCTCTTGCCATTTGATTCAATGCTCTGTGCAGAAGCTTATCCTGAGGGATTTCTTCGTATCTGGAAGCAATTTCTGTTGCACGTTTTTCGCAAGAGTGGATAATCGGCCACATCCATTCTGTCAGATGGTTATTCCATACATAGAAATGTCCGCCTTGTCCCCATGAACTTTCAGGAATCTGGACAGCCTCTGTCGGCGGATGTGCCTGAATATATTCGCCGGCAGTCATTCTTTCAACTTCAGGTGTATAAGTATGGAATTTTTTGATAACCTGTTTAATAAATTCTATACCCTCAAACCACCAGTGTCCGAATAACTCGGTGTCAAATGATACCATTACAAGACCTTCTTTACCGTTGTGAGCCATTTTGTAATCATTTAACATATGATAGATTAAAGTTGTATAGTGATCTGAATTTTCATTTATTTTGTTTAATGCCAGAACCGGATCGTAAAGCATTTTATCTCCAAGATCTGTCGTCGGAGATGTTATCCTCCAGTAATGCATACCGGATTTATCATCTTTCTTATGGAACTCTCTGAAGCAGCCGTCACCTGGATATCCGTCAGCCGCAGACCAAACCTGATAACCGGCACGGTCATTTCTTCCCATAACAGCAACCTGTGCGTCAGGTAGCCAGTATGCTGAATATGTATCATATCCTGTAGCAGCGCGTTCAGGCAGAGGGATGTATTCAATATTTCCGTAAACACCAATTACACGACGGTTTCCAATTGAATTACCACCTTCAATAACGTGTGATTCCGTAAAGAAATATTCAATGTCATTGTTCTGGAGTGTAACTTCAATCGCAGGACGCCAGTGTTTTTTGCCGTCTTTGCCTATATATTCATAACCCTGTCTGTATGCACATTCAGGAAGCCAGCAGCCTTTTGCCTTTTTACCAAACAATCTTTTTGTTGTATCTGATCCAACCTTGAATTGTGCATTCAGGTTGTTATCTGTTGCTAATAACGGAGAAAATCCATGTGTAGCACCGGATGTGGTTATTTCAATACATCCTAAATCCTGATACTTTCTAAATGCACCTATTAAATCCATGCCATATTTGTTTATAAATGAATCTTTTATATGGTTGAACCAGTCATAATAATACTTTGCAAGGTATTTTAAATGCTGTGAGTGGGCAACCTTAGGATCGGGATATCTTTCCAAATCCTTTGCTACTTGGGAAATTCGTGAATCAAGATATTTTACAAAACCGTGTTTCAGGTATTCATCATTAAGTTGTTCTGCCAGAATAGGCGTAATACCTACGGTCAACTTTGCTTTGATTCCTTCGTCATACAATTCTGCAATTGCATTTAAAAGCGGAACATATGTTTCTGCCATGCATTCATAAAGATTTTCTTCCCCGAAAGGCCACATACCGGCTTTTCTGTAATAAGGGAGATGGCTATGTAACATAAATACGAATTGTCCTATTGACATTTATGCCTCCGTTTCTCTAAGTTATTTTTAATATAACCTAATTTTATATATTATATATATAGCACAAATGTTTATAAAATATAACCCTTCAGAATTAGTCCTTATGAATAATTTTACAAATATTAATATATTGTTTTTTTAACACTTGCAAATAAAGTTTTTTTAGCTAAAATAAGAATTACTCACATCCTCAGAAAGGCAAAGTCATTAATTGCCGTAAAATGTGAAAGGAAATAAAAATGGCAAATATTAAATCTGCTAAAAAAAGAGTATTAATTGCTGAAAAGAACAGAGCAAGAAATGTTTCATTCAAAACATCTATTAAAACAGCGATTAAGAAAGTGTTAGAACTTGCTAAAGGTAGTGACAAAGAAGCTTTAAATAAAGCTATGTCAAAAGCATACCAATTATGCGATAAAGCTGTATCAAAAGGCATATTGCACAAAAATACAGCAGCCAGAAAAAAATCAAGATTAACACTTGCTGTAAATAAGTTAGCAAAATAATGTTTTAAACACGTAAATGCCAGATAAAAGAATACCCGCTGTTAGCGGGTGTTCTTTTATTCACAGATTCTTTAAAATATTAGATAATTTAATAAAGGGGGGTAACAAATGGAAGAATTAAGAAAAAGGCAATGGGGGCGAGTCCTATAAGCAGGCGTAGAGCGTGTTTGAGTGCCGGGACTGAAAAATTTGGGAGCGAAACAGTAGACCAAGAAAAGGCTTTACA
>CAYYAG010000069.1:0-2731 GCA_964470005.1 uncultured Muribaculaceae bacterium | reverse complement strand
TAGCTTTTACTAATTCAGCTGCTTCTAATAATGTTAATTTTTCAATTGATTCTAAGATTGCTTCTACGCTCATTTTTTTCTCCTTTTATAATTTCTTTAATTTTGTACTAACTAAGCTGCCTTTTGATCTCTAACAGCTGCCATAGCTCTTGTAAGCTGAGCCATAACCGCATTGATTGAACCAACAATACCTGTAGCAGGTGAGTTGATACAACCAAGCATTTTTGCATAAAGTTCTTCTTGTGAAGGAAGATTTGCCAAAGCTTTTGTTTCATCCTCTGTTAAGAGTTTTCCATCTAAAGCTGCACCGATGATAACGCCCTTTTTGGTGTCTTTAATGAATTTAGACACAGCTTTTGCAGGGCTTACAGGGTCATTATAACCAAATGCCAGCGCAATCGGGCCGGTCAATTTTTCGGTAAGAACTTCATATGGAGTATCTTTAACAGCAATTTTTGCTAAAGTATTTTTTACAACTGTATAATCACCGCCGTCTTTTTGCAGCGCACGTCTTAAGTTTGTGATTTCTTCCACAGTGTAACCTTTATACTCAGTAACAATAGCTACTTGGGCTTTTTCAATTTTTGATTTTAATGCATCAATTTTTTCTGACTTAAATGCTTTTGTTGCCATTTTTCGCTCCTTTACTTTTATCGACCTGCCATAAATACAAAAAAGATTTTGCATATATGGTTAACCGCAAAATCTTACACAAGCGTAAATATTCATATTTCGACTTTATGTAACCTCGGTTGGCGGAATTTTAAAGACCTGAGTCTACCAACGGTCTGCGGTTGTATAAGTTAATCTATCTTAAAAATATTCTTCTGTCAACAAGATTGTTAAGAAATTGTAAATAATGCGTATCTCTTGCAAAAAAAAGACTTCTTTTTAAGAAGCCTCTTGGAATTATGTGTCAAATTCCTTTTGTAAAAGGTTAGTAGGTAGAAGGTAGTGTGTATAAAGTCTTTCTGTTATATATTTATTATATATTATTAAAATATAACAGATATAATAAATTGCAAGATAAAAAGTTATTGTAACAAAAGTTAATAGAAGCCTTTTATTTTTGAGATATAATAATTTTGCGGAAAGGAAAGAATATGAAAATAGCAATCTATCCCGGCAGCTTTGACCCTATAACAAACGGGCACCTCGACGTATTAAAAACCAGTGCCGGAATTTTTGATAAAATTATTATAGCTGTTGCGAAAAATTCTGAAAAACATGCTTTTCTAACGGTCGAGGAGCGCGTACGACTTATAGAAAAAAGTATTGAACATATTGAAAATGTCGAGGTCGATACATTTGACGGATTGACTATTGAGTATGCAAGGAAAAAAGGTGCTGAAGTTTTAATAAGGGGATTGCGTGCAGTATCTGATTTTGAATATGAAATGCAACTTTCACAAACTAACAGTGCACTTGCACCGGATATTCAAACAGTATTTTTAATTACAAAACCCGAATATAACTTTATTTCATCAAGTACGGTAAGAGAAATTCTCCAGAATAACGGTGATATTTCAAAATTTGTTCCTTTGCCGGTGTATGAATATTTAACCGGTAGTTGAATATGTTAAAATATGTGTTTTAAACTTTGTTGAATTATTTGACAAACACTATCCTCTCGGGTTAGAATGCATATTATAGAAAGATGGGGATAACATGCAGCAAAACGGAGTATACGATTTACTGAAAATGTTGGAGATTTCTCTGGAAGAAGGTTTTCCGATAATCCCGAGAAAATATACAATAGTAAAGACACGTGAAATTGAAACATTAATAGACAGGATATATGCCTCACTTCCGGTAGAAGTTCAGGAAGCAAGAGCTTTTTTGCGCCGCAGGGATGAGCTTCAGATAGAAGCACAGCAAAAGGCAGAAAAAATTATAAGTGATGCCCAAAAGGAAGCAGACAGAAAATTGTCTGAAGCAGATTTTATAAAAGCACTTGAAAGAGAAGGTAATCGTATCAGAGCACAGGTTCAGGAAGAGTGTGAAGAGATTAAGCGCAAAGCTTTTGAAGAAGCTGAAAATGTACGTTATCAGGCGAGAGAAGAAGCTATGAAAACACGTGAAGGCGCGGAGCTTTATGCGGAACAAGTTCTTACAAGCCTGGAAGGGAATCTTTCGCAGCTTCAGCAAGTTGTAAAGAATGGACAAGTTTATATGGAAAAACTCAGAACGGATTCACTTGGCTCTTATGATGTTCCTCCTTCTAAGATGTCTGGTGACAGACGGCCAGTTGAATTCTAAGAGTTATAGTCATAAATCTACCGGCTAAAGCCGGTATTTTTTTATGTATGAATTGTTACAATTTGTTTGCTTTTTATTTTGTTTGGGTTATTATTAAACCATAAGCCGAAAAATAGAATGTGGATTTCTCTCACATTCTATTTTTAAAAGGTAAAAAACAGATAGAAAAGGAATATAAAAATGGGTATCAAAGGAAAAAATGACAGAATGGTAGTTCTTGCTTGCGAAGACTGTAAAGAAAGAAACTACACAACAGTGAAAAACAAAAAAAATATTAAAGACAGGTTAGAACTTTCTAAATATTGTCCGACATGTAAAAAACATACCAATCACAAAGAAACAAAATAGTTCGGACTGAGGGCGCTTGCGTTGGCAAGGCTCAGGGGAATTTTCCCCGATAAGCGTCCTTAGTTCAGTTGGTAGAACGTCGGTCTCCAAAACCGGATGTCGAGGGTTCGAGTCCTTCAGGGCG
>CAYYAG010000068.1:0-2881 GCA_964470005.1 uncultured Muribaculaceae bacterium | reverse complement strand
AACAAAAGTCATCCGAGAACTTTTAATGATAATGTAAAATCGGTCGGAGATTAACAGACCGATTTATTCCTTTCTTGTTACGCTTTTTTATGTAACCAAGTCTTTATGCTATAATTTTAGAAAAGGGGAAAAAATGGAAGCTCCGTTAGACAGGATAAATTTTTTAAAAGACGAGATAAATAAGAGTAACTACAAATACTATGTTGAAGAAAATCCGTATTTAAGTGATTTTGAATATGATAAAATGTTTGCCGAATTAAAGGAACTTGAAGAAAAATACCCTCTTTTGAAAACCCCTGACAGTCCGACACAAAGAGTAGGCTCAATTAGTGAAAAATTCTTTCCGCACACCCACAAATACAGGCTTTACAGCCTTGATAATACATATAATGAAGAAGAACTAAATAAATGGTATGAACGAGTTACAAAAGAATGCGGTGATAACATAGATTTGGTTTGTGAACTTAAAATAGACGGACTTGCGATTGCCCTGACTTATGAAAACGGAATTTTTGTACGCGGAGTAACACGCGGAGACGGGGTTACGGGAGAAGATATTACAACTAACTTAAAAACAGTAAAAGCAATTCCCTTGAAACTTTTTGAGCCTGTGAATGTAGAAGTCAGAGGCGAAATTTATATGCCGAAAACCTCGTTTGAAAAACTAAACGAAGAAAATCTTGCAAAAGGCGAAAAAATATTTGCCAACCCCAGAAACGCTGCAAGCGGCTCCATACGGCAATTGGACAGTACAATTACGGCCAAAAGGGATTTGTCCATATTCGTATATTCATCCGTATTTGAAAATGTGCCGGATGCGCCTAAAACACATTATGAAGGTATGATGTACCTTAAAAAACTCGGATTTAAAGTAAATCCTAATATAAGATTATGCAAAAACATCCAGGAGGCCATAGAATATTGTAAAGAATGGGATACAAGACGACAGAATCTTAACTATGCAACAGACGGTGTGGTTATAAAAGTAAACAGTCTTGCCTGCCAAGAAGATTTAGGCTTCACATCACGCGCCCCCAAATGGGCAACAGCGTTCAAATTCCCGCCGGAGGAGGTCACAACAAAACTTCTTGAGATTGAATTGAATATCGGTAAATCAGGTGCGGTTACACCGGTTGCAATACTTGAGCCGGTTTCACTTGCAGGAAGTACTGTTCAAAGAGCCAGCCTGCATAACTTTGATGAAATAAAACGACTTGATGTTAGAATTGGCGACACTGTATTGATTAAAAAAGCAGCTGAAATTATTCCAAAAGTCATTAAAGTTATGGAAACCCCTGAACACAAAGATTTGTCTGTATATATTCCGCCTAAAAATTGTCCGGCCTGCGGGGCATTGCTCACCACAAGAGCTGGTGAAGTTAATCTATACTGTGAAAACAAAAATTGTTCCCGGCAAATTACTGCAAAGATTGAATTCTGGGTATCAAAAGATGCCATGGATATTGAATCTGTCGGGCCTGCCATAATTCAACAGTTGTATGACAACAGGTTTATAAGTGCCCCCGTTGACTTATACCGGCTTACAATACAGGATTTTATGCAGCTTGAAGGGGTTAAAGAAAAATCCGCTCATAATATGTACACTGCTATTCAAGACAGTAAAACAAGACCTTTGAATAGACTTTTGACAGCCTTTGCAATAAGACATATAGGTAAAGAAACCGCAGAACTCCTCGTAGAAAGATTTGCTACACTGGAGGATATCCAAAATGCAGATACAGCAACACTATGCGAAATCAATGGAATCGGTGAAAAAATGGCAGAATCAGTTTATGAATTTTTTCACGATGAAACCAATCTCCATATGATTGAAGAATTAAAATCCCTCGGGGTTAATCCGACATCAAAAACTTTACCAAAATCTGATAAGCTGCAGGGGATGACTTTTGTTTTAACAGGAACACTTCAAAATATGACAAGAGATGAAGCTTCCGGTATAATAAAAAAACTCGGAGGAAAAACATCCTCCTCTGTCTCAAAAAATACCACTTATGTACTTGCCGGAGAAAACCCCGGATCCAAATTAGACAAAGCTCAAGATTTAGGTGTTATAATATTGACAGAAAATGAATTTCTTGAAATGATAAAGGAAGATTTATGAAAAGAAACGCAAGAATAATACATATAGCAGGTTTAAGAGGATTAATAACAGCATTATTTATAGTTACATGCCTGGGCGCAGGGTTTATTGTATTTCCGGGATTTGTTGCAATGAGCATCTGGAATTACTTTGCAGCAGGTAATATGCCTGAAATAAATCTTTTTCAAGGTATTTTATTATGGGCGATTATTGCATTAACATATTTTATCTCCTCAAAACAAAGCGTTGCAGTGTCATTTGCGACCCCAAGAGAGCTTAATGAAGAAGAACTTAAGACACTTATGGAACGAATTAAAATGCAGTCACAAGCAAAAATGATTAACAAAATAATACTAAAAAATCTTGAGGAACAAGAAAAAACCGAACAGAACACATCTGATAAGGAAACAAAATTATGAGATAGATATTATTAGGTGCTTTATTAATCGGTATATTAGCGGCACCTGCTGTATTTGCGGCAATTGAAAGGGGTTTTGTAAGCTCAAATGTGACAGCAAACAAGGAAGCTGCACCGGATACTGTTGTAATTTCAATTGCAATTATGACTTACAACAATAAATCTATGCAAAAAGCAACACAGGATAATAAAGAACTATTCGACAAATTATATTTATAAAAGTATATGCAACTGTCAATGCAAGCTATTTTGTTAAATAATTTTTTTGAAAATTAATAAAAAAAGAACCCCAAAAGGGTTCTTTTTAATTTGGATAGCCTTCAGGAAACTTCCAGCCACTTAATTGAATTACAGCACCGCAA
>CAYYAG010000067.1:0-2925 GCA_964470005.1 uncultured Muribaculaceae bacterium | reverse complement strand
CCCATGGTTTTTTAAAACCAATCAGGGAGGCTTCTGTAGACAGTACAGCAGGACATGTAAGATGTGTTAAATATTTTGACTTTTTAGCTATTTTCATTAAATACATTTAAAAACCCATACAAACGGATGATTTTTCATGGATTTATTAAGTAAATACTGAAAAATATACGAAAATAAAAGTAGAGGTATAAATGTATGAAGATTAATGGCGGTGTAAGATTTGTAGAAAACGGTATCACAGCATCCATAAGAGCGATGCATGTGGATAGCGAACTTATATCAATTGCCAATGAAAATGTTATGGGGTTTGATAAAATCGGCTATCAGCGCAAAGATGCCATAGTATCTTCAATTACTGAATTTTTAGGAGTTCATGGTTTATCTACTACACTGGATGATAAAATAGGACGTATAGGATTGTCTGAAAATCCTTTAGATGTTGCGCTTGCAGCAAAAGGATATTTCCAAACGGAAAGCGAAGATGGTATAAAGTTAACCCGTGACGGAAGGTTTAAACTTGATAAAGAGGGTAATCTTTTAACGCTTGATGACAGTCGTGTTCTATCAAATACCGGTATGCCTATAAAATTACATATTGTGCCCGACGATTTGAATCAAATAAAGATTGACGATAAAGGCTTGCTGAGTGTTTTTAATCCGCAGTCTCATAAACTTGAGGGGGTAGCATACCTGGGCATTGTTGATGCAAACGGGGCACTTGTTATGGAACCTAAAGTAAAACAGGGTTATAATGAATTTTCAAATGTTGCATTGCAGGAAGAATTTATAAATATGATGCCTATCATCAGGAATTTTGATGCAAACAGGCAGTTATTTATGATACAAAATCAGAATTTGCAAAAAGTTATAAGTCAGCTTGGAACAACATCATAGGGAGGAATAGCGCATGTATACAATTCAGGGAATGATCAGAAAAAGTATTAATAACACATTCAACCAGTGGGAAAGACTTGGTTATGTAGCTAATAATCTTGTGAATTTAAATACCAATGCGTATAAGACAGTGCGTTTTGAGCAGATGCTGGGTGAGGATGGTTATCTCAAAGGAGCCATAAGGACAGATTATAGCCAGGGCTCAATAAGAATTACAACAAACCCGTATGATGTCGCGATTGACGGTCAGGGATTTATACCCGTTGTATCACCTACAGGAGAAGTTCAATACACACGTGATGGGGGATTCAAACAAGGCAAAGACGGTTATTTGGTAACAAATGACGATTGGATTGTTGGCGAAGGTATAAAAATTCCGACGAATTGCTATAAGTTTGAAATAAAACCTAACGGAGATGTTGTTTCATTTGATTCATCCCAGGCAACAGAAAAATATTTAGGAAACATACCTTTAGTGCGGTTTGCCAACCCGGAAGGATTGGAGCAGGCAGATATGAATAGACTTGCCGCTACGGAAGATGCCGGAGAGCCTGTACTTGTAAAAGATCATAGCTGTTTTAAGCAGCATAATATTGAAGTTTCAAATACAAATGTATACACATCAACGAGTGAAATGTTGAGATTAAACGCGTCAATGCTTGCAAGCACCCAGATGTTAAAAGTTATTGATGATATGTATAACAAGGCAATAAATATTCGTGAAAGCTAATGAGGGAGGTTTTTTATGTACACATCTTTAGACAGTATGGGGAAAGTTTCTCTTATGATGGATTTAATATCCCAAAGGCAGCGAGCAATCGGATCAAACATTGCGAACATGGACACACCGGGTTATGTAAGGCGTGACATTGATTTTGGCACATATTTAGGCACTATGAATAGTCCTTTAGAAACCAAGCTTTCGCAGAAACTAGGGCCGTCAGGTGTTATAGAAGAACGTCAGTATGAAGAAATAAACCCTGGACAGGAACTTATTGCATTGCAGGAAAATTCAATGTTGTATTCAATGGCAACAAGAAGAATGTCAAATATAATTACAGAGATGAAGACAGTAATCAATGTAGGCAAATAACGGGAGAATAAAAAATGAGTATACTAGAATCATTTAATATAGGGTCAAATGCATTAAAGGCGCATGGTTTGCGTCTTGATATTCACGCTAAAAACGTTGCAAACATAGACACTCCAAATTATGTAAGAAAAATTCCTGTATTAAATGCGACGGAGGATATATCTTTTCATGGGTTAATGAATACTATGAAGAACGATGTATTTGGTGTAGGGACGCTGCAATATTTACAGGGAGGGGTAACCTTTAGCGGCGTGGTTGAGGATCCAACATTAGGTGACAAAATTTATAGACCAGGCCATCCTGATGCTGATGAAAACGGGTATATAAGGTCTTCAAATGTAAATGCAATGGTTGATATTGCAGACGCACTAATGGCGCAAAGAGCATATGAGGCAAACCTTGCACTGGTAAATATTACAAAATCCATGGCATCAAAAGCAATAGAAATCGGAAGATAGTATTTACAATTTAAAATTATTATATTAAAATGACTATGTGGCTAAACGTAGTCATTTTTTAAATATAGTGTTTAAGCAGCATACTGCGAAAACCAATTGATAATTGCATAATTTCATATCAATGATGTGGCACTGTGCCGAGCAAAACAATTGATAATTGTTTTGTGAGAGGGAGCGGAGCTCATCCGCCCCAAGTGATTCGTCGAGATAGTGAAAATTAAATAAAAGTTTGTGTCGATGTGGCGGAATCGGTATACGCGCACGTTTGAGGGGCGTGTGGAGCAATCCTTGCGGGTTCAAGTCCCGCCATCGACATTTTTTTTTAATTTTTAGGCAGTTCAAGCATTAAATGAAAGACGGAATTAAGCTTATAATGTGGTTTTTGCCGGAGAGCATTAATATGACAAGTCCCCTGCCGCAAATATCGTAAAATAAGGGCATAAATCCTTATAATTTTAGCGTTCTACCGGTTCGTAGTCT
>CAYYAG010000066.1:0-3260 GCA_964470005.1 uncultured Muribaculaceae bacterium | reverse complement strand
TAGATAAAAATGACTCATTTTTACCTTACAAAATGTCAAGAATATATATCGATGAAGAATTATAGGCTACGGAATACACAATAATTGCAGGTTCTCCTTGTTCTGTTAACTCTGCTCAAAGAGGTAATGACATTGGATGCGCTTACTTTGCATTGACCGATCCGAACCCTGATAACCCTGATGAAGGATACTGGGATAATTTGCCTAAATAATCTAAAAAATTATTTAAATCTTTTAGAAATTCTACATTTAAAAATATTCTTATAAACACGAAAAAACTTATCATAATTAACTTGTAAATTTATTTTGACATGCAATAATGTAGATATTGGAAGGGAACACATGTCAAATACGCTTGCATACTTATTAGACGGCAAAATTTATATCAATTTAACTAACAGGTGCACAAATTCTTGTATATTTTGCCTCAGAAATGACAAAGACGATGTATGCGGCAAAAATATGTGGCTTGACAGTGAAAACTTTACAGCACAGGATGTAATTGAACAATTGGAAGATGCTCTGAAACAAGTTCAGGACAACACAAAAGAAGTCACTTTTTGCGGCTATGGTGAACCCTTATTAAAACTTGATGTATTAAAAGAAGTTGCAAAATACCTTAAAGAAAAACATCCCAATATCAAACTCCGCATAAACACAAACGGCCATGCAAATTATATATATAAACGCAATGTATGCGAAGAATTAAAAGGTTTGATTGATACAATTTCCGTAAGTTTAAACGGCGCAACAGAAGAAGAATATAACGAACTTTCACAACCCTCATTTAAAAATGCTTATGACGAGGTAAAAAGGTTTATACACGCCTCCTCTGATGCCGGTATAAATACAATTGCAACAATCGTTGAAGGCTACAAAGGCAGACATATGGATGTGGAAACTTGCCGGGAAATAGCACAGGATTTAGGTGCGGCACTACGTGTCCGCGATTGGATAGAAAATGGATATGCTTAACTTATATAAATGAAAGGAAGAAAAATGAGCAGCAATTTAGACAAAATCATGAAACCAAAAGCAATCGCTGTAATCGGTGCATCAACAAAAGAGCACACAATCGGTTCAGATTTAATGAAAAGATTACAGGAATACAAATTCAACGGTAAAATTTATCCTGTTAACCCCAAAGGAGGTATTATAGAAGGCCTTCAGGCTTATACATCCGTTTTGGATATTCCGGGTGAAGTTGACCTTGCAATTATAGTAGTAAATGCAAAATTTGTTCTTGATACAATAGATCAATGCCATCAAAAAGGTATTAAAGGTTTGTGTATAATCACAGCCGGCTTCAAAGAAACAGGCGCAGAAGGTGCTGAGGCTGAAAAACAATTATTGGCAAAAGTTAGAGAATACGGTATGAGATGCGTAGGCCCTAACTGTTTAGGTGTTGTAAATACTCACCCTGATATCAGAATGGACGGATGTTTTGCAGAATCTTTACCCGAACGCGGAAACATCGGCTTTGTATCACAATCCGGTGCTTTGGGCGGCGGTATCTTAAATATATTAAAAGATTTAAATTTAGGCTTTGCCCAATTCATTTCAATCGGTAATCAGGCTGATGTCAATGCCGAAACTGCTTTGGAATACTGGGAAAATGAAGATGATGTTGAACAAATTCTTCTTTATATGGAATCAATTCAAAATCCGTCAAACTTCAGAAATTTAGCCTCTAGAATTTCTAAGAAAAAACCGATTTTAGCATTAAAAGCAGGCAGATCAGCCGCAGGGGCATCCGCAGCATCATCCCATACAGGATCTCTTGCTGGTGCAGATAAAGCTGCTAACGCATTGTTACAGCAATCAGGTGTAATAAGAGAATACTCATTGAAAAACCTTTTTTCAACAGCAAAAGTATTTGCAAATTGTCCTATACCAAAAGGTGACAGGGTAGCAATTATTACAAATTCCGGCGGTCCGGGAATTATGGCAACTGATGCTGTCTGTGAATACGGTATGCAGATGGCTAAAATTTCTGACTCAACAAAGGAAAAGTTAAGGAGCTTCTTACCTTCTGCAGCATCCGTTAAAAACCCTATTGATATGATAGCATCAGCCCCTATTGAACATTATAAACAAACATTAGAAACAGTTATTGCTGATGAAAATGTTGATATGATTATGGTAATTTACTTGCCGTTTTTAGGCTTAAAAGATATTGATGTTGCAAAAGCCGTTATGGAAATTAAAGCTCAATATCCTCATAAACCTGTTATCGGCGTATTCATGACAAAAAATGAATTTTTCTCAAAACTTTCAGATATGCAAGTAAATATGCCGTTCTTTATGTATGCAGAAGAAGCTGCTGACGGCTTCAACAGGCTGAACCAACAAAGACTCTGGATGGAAAGACCTCAAGGTAAAGTTCCATGCTACGATGTGGATAGAACAAAAGTTGAAAATATTATCAAATCAGCACTTTCCGAAGGCCGCGATCAATTAACAACCTTAGAATCAATTGACGTATTACAGGCTTACGGAATCAGAGCTTGTAAGTACGGTCTTGCAACGAATGAAGAAGAAGTTGTAACATTAGGTAATTCAATCGGATACCCTGTTGTAATGAAAATGACCTCAAAAACAACCTCACATAAAACAGACGTTGGTGGTGTGAGAGTAAATATTCAATCCGAAGAACAACTTCGTGCCGAATACAAAGACCTGATTGAAAAATTAACAGAAAAAGGTTTAATTGACGGTCTTGAAGGTGTTATTATTCAGGAAATGGTAAAAGGCAACCGCGAAATGGTTTGTGGTATAGCAACAGACCCGCAATACGGTCCGATGATGATGTTTGGCCTTGGCGGTGTATTTGTTGAAGCTTTGAAAGATGTAACCTTCAGAATTGCACCTTTGACCGATCAGGATGCAAAAGAGATGGTTAAGTCAGTAAAAGCTTACAAATTACTGCAAGGTGCAAGAGGTACCAAACCTGCCGATATGGAACAAATTGAAGAAACACTTCTTCGTTTATCACAACTGGTTAATGATTTCAAATTTATTGACGAACTTGACATCAACCCGTTGTTAATCAGTGAAAAAACAGGTGAGGGTATTGCCGTTGACGGCAGAATTAAGGTAAGGCTTAATGAAGCCAGACAAGCCCTAGAATGCGGATGTGCTGCTTGCTCTTGCTAAACTGCTAAACTTAAATATTTTACAAAAAAGCCCTAAAATGGGGCTTTTTTTGTAAAAATTTTATAACAAACTGACAAATTTTTTCTTGACTAGTTTTGAAAAAA
>CAYYAG010000065.1:0-3771 GCA_964470005.1 uncultured Muribaculaceae bacterium | reverse complement strand
AAATGGTCGGGATGACACGATTTGAACGTGCGACCCCCTCGTCCCAAGCGAGGTGCGCTACCAAGCTGCGCCACATCCCGAAACCCCTTTTGTAAAAAGGTTTATAAAACTGTTACATTTGGGTATTGGAAACCCTATTTAGTTGTCAGCACAGCAATATTTGCTGTGCCTTTTTAGTTTATGATAAACATTTTTTATCGTCAAGCTTTTTATTTGTAACTTATTTTTCGCCTTCACATTCTTCGTCTATGAGCTCAAAATTATCATGGCTTGCTTGACATACTGGGCAGACCCAATCCAAAGGTAAATCGTCAAAGTCTCTGCCCTCTTTTTTCTCATCATATACCCACTGGCAAACTAAACATCTGAATCGCATATTTCTCTCCTTTCTTCTATAAATTTATTTTATTCTGTCGAAAAAATATATTAACCGATTAGTTCTGATTTTGTATAATATGTGATTATAAAGGATGTTAAATTATTTTTGGCATTGATTGTTTTTATTTTGTTATTATGAAGCAAATAAATAATGGTGCTATCAGTGCATATTATCAAACAAGTTTGTTCAAAAATTATACTGGAGAAGACTGGCTGGAAAAATGTGCTTCTGAAGAAAGTAATCAACGAGGTGCATCTTGCACTATACTTTTTGAACTTAATAATTGGAAGATTCCTGAAGATTATCCTTTGAAATTGTAAAATTTATGCTATAATAATTCTATGGAACACGTATTTGAGCAAAAAGTTTTTTATTCTGATACTGATGCTTACGGCGTGGTATGGCATGGGGCATATTTAAGATGGCTTGAAATGGGCAGGGTGTTCTGGTGTGAAGCTTCCGGACATAATCTTATTGAACTGAAAAAACAAGATGTTTTGCTTCCTGTAACTAATATCAATATTCGTTATAGATCCTCTGCTAAACTCAACGACGATGTTATTATTGAAACATCAATAGAAAAGTTTAATGGGTTTTGTGTGACTTTTAATCAGGTTGTTAAGTCCAAATCGGATGGTAAGGTTTTTGTCGAGGCGTCTGTGGATGTTGTTGCAATTCATGAAGACGGCAAATTGTATAGGCGTATGCCGGAAACTCTTGCAGCTGCGTTTGAAAGGACCCTTCTATGTCCCGCTTAAATAAATATATAGCTGCTTCCGGAATTTGTTCGAGAAGAAAGGCTGATGAGCTTATAAATTCCGGATTGGTTTATGTAAATGGTAAAAAGGTTACTGAGCCAGGTGTTACAGTCGGCGATAAGGATAAAGTTGTTGTCGATGGTAAAATTATTCGTCCTGTAAAGCATGAGTATTACAGATTTTTTAAACCCGCAGGATATATTACTACTGCAGATGATGAAAAAGGCAGGAAAACCATCTATGACCTTTTACCGGAAAGACTTTACCATCTTAAACCGGTTGGCAGGCTGGATAAAGATTCAACCGGTCTTTTGATTTTGACTAATGACGGTGATTTGATTAATCAGCTTACACATCCGTCGGTTAAAGTCCCGAAAGTTTATCTTGTTACGGTGGATGCTAAAATGCATCCGCATGAATTTGAACAGATGGCTAAAGGTATTGAAATTGAACCTGGTAAAATTGCTTATGCAGATGTGACTTTGCTTAATATTGATAATAAGCATACAGAATTGCAGATTGTTTTATATCAGGGGATGAATAGACAAATTCGTAAAATGATTCAATTTTTCGGGCATGAGGTTAAGTCGTTGAAAAGAATACAACATGCTACGATTCAGCTTGAAGGGCTGAGGCGTGGTGAGTTTAAACCTATTAAACCCCGTCAGATTAAAGAGTTACGCAACTTCTTAGATAGGATTTTAAATCATGAGTAAAATTGCGATAACCGGAAATATTGCATCAGGCAAAAGTACTGTAGAAAATATTTTAAAAGCAAAAGGATATAAAGTTTTGGACACAGATGCGGTTGGTCATGTTCTTCTGGAAAATTCAGAGGAGGTTAAGAATGCATTTAAAGATTATGATATATTATCTGTAGATGATTCTATCTCCCGTGAAAAGCTGGGGAGGATAGTCTTCAATGATAAAAAAATGCTTGAACGGCTCAATTCTATATTGCATCCGCAAATTCGTGAGAAAATTTGGGAGTTTTTAGAAGAAAATAAAGATGAAAAATTTATTTTTGTGTCTGTTCCGCTCTTATTTGAAGCGGGCATGGAGTCCATGTTTGATAAAATCATTTTTGTATATGCAGATGATGAATTAAGACTTGAGCGGCTTATCAAACGTAATGGAGTTTCTCAGGATTATGCACATTTAAGGTTGGCATCCCAAGCTTCGCAGGATGAAAAGTTATCCGGGGCTGACTTTATAATATATAATAATGGATCAGTTGAAGACTTGGAAAGGCAGATTAATGAGTTATTCTAGACAGGTATAAAGACTCTCGCCCCGTCTCTTATATTGCGGGTTATCCCTCCGCTTGCTGCGCGACCGTCTCCGAGGGTAATTTCTGTGTGCCCGTATTCGCTGCTATATCCGGCAATACCTTTATCATATACAAGGATACACCCTGCCGGAAGATTAGATAAATTAATATTTTTTGTTGAAATTTCCTTAAAGTTTTTGTTTCTAGATAAAATGTCTGCCATCTGGTAGCCGTGTCCATATTCATATCTTCCTAAGCCGGCATCTTGAATCGCTTTTTTAACATTCCTTGCGCAGGAATTATCAAATCCTTCGTAGGAGGATCGTGCACTTATTATTTTAGCAAGTTCTTCACCTTTCTTTTTATTGTAACCTGCTTCATTTAACTCCGGCAGTTTTAGATTAGTTTTAACTTTAACATTATTGTTTGCTGATTGTGTGTTCAAAAAGCCGAAAATATTAGTTGCAGGGCTAGAATTTACGACGGGTAAAGTATTATTGGGGTTAGGTGCCTGCATTGATTGCATGCTACCAAAAATATTCATAGTAAACGGATTACTTATAAAAGAGTTATAAAAATTATTAAAAGGCATGAATAAGTCAATTGCGTATGGAGGTATTGGCGGCATTGACGGAAAAAGCCCCCCATTATGTGTGAAAGGGTTAAATACCGGCATATATGACGGCTGTATTGGCATATAAAAATTATTAAGTCCCCAAATACTCATTTTATCCCCTTTATATATTTATAAAGGGGATTTCTGGTAAATAATTGCTTGTTTGTAACAAAATGTTAATATGTTATAATTGAGGCTTCTGCCTCGCCGGAATCTACGAGTTCAAATGGCTTGTGTTCATCCTCAGTAACCTCATAATCATCTTCGTTAAGTTCAAATTCCTTTGTTACAATGTCTTTAACATTTGTATTGGTGTTGAAAAGGTAAAATTTGTTTACATTCTTCATGTAAAGTCCAAATCCTTTTGATTCCCGCAATTGTTTTAAAAAGTGCTGTTTTAAAATTGTTTTATTAGATCCATCAAATGTGAATTCTTCTGTTGTCGCGTGTTCTGTTACGGTTTCCAAAAGCGTGTAAGGTTCAATCCATTTTTTAATAATTAAATTTAACATATTTCCTCTTGATTTTTAAATTGCATTTCATATAAATGTTTGTATTTGCCGTTATTAATTCTCATAAGTTCATCGTGTGTACCAAGTTCAACAAGCTCACCTTCATTGATAACAGCAATTCTGTCCGCATTACTAATAGTAGATAATCTATGTGCAATAACAAAAACAGTTTTATTCTTAATAAGGTTATCCAGTGCTTTTTGGACAATTGCTTCAGATTCATTGTCAAGAGCGGA
>CAYYAG010000064.1:0-4087 GCA_964470005.1 uncultured Muribaculaceae bacterium | reverse complement strand
ACCGCGTAGTCTATGATATAACCTCTAAACCCCCCGCCACCGTGGAGTGGGAATAAATCGTAAAGCCCAAAAAACCGCATAACTAAAGGATATTTGGCTTGAAAATTTACGGTTTGATAGCAAAATGATAGCAGGCAGCAAAACGCATTTATTTTGCGTTTCCCGCGGCTTGCAGGTACAATTATCTTAATTACTTTAAAAGGCATTACTGACTTTTGCAGCCGGTAATGCCTTTTTTATTTGCTTTATTGTTTTGTGAATTTTTTTAATTTCTTCGCAAACTCATCGCTTAATTCCGGTGACGGAGATATTTTTACCCAGTTTTGAGATTTATCAAGTTCGGGGAACTTATAACGCCACTTGTCATAATCTTCTTTAGTTATTTCTCCGTTTGTGTATTTTTCTGATTCATCTGCCCAAGCCGCAAGCATTTTATATATTGACCTGCCGGTAGCAGGATTATTCTGAGGAAAACACAGATGTATTTCATCGCCCGCCTTTTTCACTTTTATGCCGTACATATCTTCAAGCGTAAAAAGTGTATGCATTATTCCTGTAACATTATCAATATTAGGAACATCCAATGCTTCAGGCGAAATATCAAATATATGTGACAAAGTCTTAATTAAGTCCGCTTTCGGTGTTCTCGTTCCCGATTCATACTGCGCCATACGAATATCAGCTGTTTTTTCTGAAAAGCCAGCCAAAATACCTAAATATTTTTGTGTCATTCCGCTGAGATTACGAAAGAAACGAATTCTTTCTCCAATAGCCATAATTAGCAACCTTTCATTTTGTAATGACAAAATCATAACATATAAGTTTAAGTCGTGTCAAGATACATATAACAAATATGTTTAATTTTTTCTTGCCAACCACTTGACATAAACAAAATAGTTTAGTATTATGATATTAAACAAAGTTGTTTAATATCAGCAAAGGAGACATAAATTATGCCAGATAAAATATTTATGCGTGTTGAAGAAGTTGCTCAGGAAATGGGGGTGTCCGTTCCCTATGCGTATAAGCTGATACGCCGGCTTAATAAGGAACTTAAAGAAAAAGGCTGTATTACCATTGCAGGAAGAATAGACAGAAAATTTTTCCACGAAAAATTTTATTCAACAAAATCTAACGACGAAGGGAAGGAGTAAAATGGGCGCATTCAAAAACGAAAAGAACGGAACGTGGTATGTGCAGTTTCGCTACACTGACTGGAAAGGCGAAAGGCAACAGAAATTCAAACGAGGTTTTACAACAAAACGAGAAGCTCAGGAATGGGAAAGAGAGTTCCTATCTCAAAAGCAAGCCGATGTAACAATGTCATTCAGCACATTCTCCGAGCTTTACGAAAATGACATAAAACCACGATTAAAAGAAAACACTTGGATAACCAAAGAAAGTATTATTGAGAAAAAAATACTTCCGTATTTCGGCAGTAAAAGGCTTTGTGACATCACTGCAAAAAACATAATTGAGTGGCAAAACGAAATCAGAAAGCTAACTGACAAAAGAGGAAAAAAGTATTCTAAAACATATCTGAAAACTGTTCACAATCAATTAAGCGCTATGTTGAATCACGCAGTACGCTATTATGGTTTAAAATCAAATCCGGCTGCTATTGCAGGAAATATGGGAACAGAAGAACGCAGGGAAATGCAGTTTTGGACTTTAGACGAATACAAAAAGTTTTCAGAAGCAATGATGGATAAAACGGTTTCGTTTTATGCCTTTGAAATGCTCTACTGGTGCGGTATCCGTGAGGGAGAAATGCTTGCATTAACGCCTAAAGATTTTGACTTCAACGCAAAAACCGTAACTATTAACAAGTCATATCAAAGACTTAAAGGCAGAGATGTTATTACCTCTCCGAAAACTAAAAAGAGTAACAGAACGATTAAAATGCCGAATTTCTTGAGTGAGGAAATGCAGGAATATATAAATATGTTTTATTCGGCAGGTGACGATGACCGAATTTTCCCTGTTTCAAAAAGCTATCTTCATCACGAAATGGACAGAGGGTCAAAAACTGCTGGAGTAAAGCGCATCAGGATACACGATCTGCGTCACAGTCACGTATCACTCTTAATTGATATGGGATTCACAGCCTTGGCAATAGCAGACCGTTTAGGACACGAGAGTATAGAAGTAACTTACCGATATGCTCACCTGTTCCCGTCAAAGCAGACGGAAATGGCAGAAAAGTTAGATTTATTAAGCAAAGGAGCTGTTTGAAATGTCAAAGAAAAACCGTGACGAACATAACCGCTGGAGAAATAAAACCGTAGCATTTCGTATGTCGCCTGAGGAGGCACAACTGCTTGACGATTATGTCAAATTATCAGGTCTTAACAAACAGGACTATATTATAAGCAGAGTGTTGCAAAGAGAAGTTATTGTTAAGGGCAGTCCAAGAGTTTACAAAGCTCTGCGCAACGAGCTTATGCAGCTAACCGAAGAACTGAAAAATCATACCGATGCCGATAACGAATTACGCTTGCTTTTAAAACAATCTCTGTCGATACTTTCCGAAATGAATAATACGGCTTAAATTATGAATAAGCCCCGCAGGGCGCAAGGGCACTTTTGATGCGAAGTGTCAAAAGTGCTTTTGCGTTACTCTTGACAAGAGTAACAGAACTTCTGCGGTACAGCTGAAAGAAAATCATATGAAGGGAGTGATAGTTAATGATTTTGACAAGTATAAGCATTGAACTGGGAAAGGGTGTTTTAAATCATAATAATCGCAAATTCATTGCTGATAATGTTGATAAAAACAGGACGAAAGACAACATAGAATATGAAAATATCAGTCTTGAAAATGCTTATCACAACCTGTTCGACGAAGCCTTGAAACGGTATAACAATCGACAAAAAAGAAGCGACAGAAAAATTAAAAACTACCTTGAACATATCCAAAAAGGCAAACAGGAAAAGCCGTTTTACGAGATAATTGTTCAGGTAGGAAACAAAAATGATATGGGTATTGATACTCACAACAAAGACTTGTCAAAAACAATTCTTGATGAATATATGAAAGAGTTTCAGAAACGAAACCCTAACTTGTATGTTTTTAACGCTCATCTTCATATGGACGAAGCAACGCCTCATTTGCATATTGACTTTATACCTTTTACAACAAACAGTAAAAGAGGGTTAGATACTCGTGTATCAATGAAACAGGCGCTTTCAAGTCAGGGATTCAAAGGCGGCACCCGTGAAGAAACAGAATGGAGTCAGTGGGTGAATTCTGAAAAGCAAGAGCTTTCAAAAGTAATGCTTGAACACAATGTGGAATGGGAATATCAGGGCAACGGCAAAGAGCATTTATCCGTTCTTGACTACAAAAAGCAGGAAAGAACAAAAGAAATTGCCGAACTGGAACGGCAATGCAGCGTTTTAAAAGACAATATTGTAAATTTAGCAGACTGCAAAGAAAAAATTGAAGATGTCTTTTCCGAGCAGGAATTTGATCAAATATATTCTCTCCCCGAACCTAATAAATTTGAAAATGCAAAATCGTACAAAAGCCGAATAGAGCCGATATTCTCCAAACTTAAAGAATTTGCAAAAAGGTGTCTTATAAAATACTTCAGCAATAAAAATCAGTACTGTGAAGCCAGCAGTAAAGTTCAAAATTTGCGAATGGAAAATTACGAACTGAAACAGTTAAACACAAAATACCTCAAGGAAAATTTGCAGTTGAGAAAGGAGCTGAAAGATTTTAAAACAATTAAACGATTTTTAGGCAGGGACAAACTTGCAGACATTTTGTCACAAATTAAAAACCAAACGAAAAATAAGGAAAGGAATTTTAAATTATGAAAGAATGTATCACAGATGAAAGAACAGGCATCACTTACAGACGAGTTGGCGAGGTTTATCTGCCAAATTTAATCTCATTAGACACTAACTATCCCATAGGTATTTGGGGACAGCGTCACAAAGACTATCTGTTAGAGAATCACAGATTTTTCTACTACAATCTTTTGACCACAGATAAACTTAACTCATATCTTCACGAGATTGATGTAAGTGCTAAGGAAATGTACGACCGCTTAATCAAACAAATAGCAGAGCAAGAAGG
>CAYYAG010000063.1:0-4812 GCA_964470005.1 uncultured Muribaculaceae bacterium | reverse complement strand
CGTAAAATAAGGGCATAAATCCTTATAATTTTAGCGTTCTACCGGTTCGTAGTCTATTTTAGATTCAATATCGGTGGATTCAAGTTTGAATATTACGGGTCTTAAACCGTCATTGCAGCTGCAGATTGCTACACCGGGTTTTCGTATCCAGTCGCCAAAGTAAAAAACATCTTTTCCGGCACCATGTGCCAGCGCAAATACGTATTGATAGATAGCCTTCCAGGCTTCATCGCAAAAACCGTCGGGTTTGGCATAGTCGGCATAGAATTCCTGCCCCTCTATCATCATAGGGCATGCCGTTAAACCTGTTGCTCCGTATTCGGCAGCAAGCTCTTTATCCAAGGTTGTTTTTAAAACCGTTATTTTAACTTTTTTCATGTTTAAGTCCTGTAAATTTATTCTTAAATTATATAGCAAAAATCAAATTTTAGTGTTTTAATATTTATGTGTTGTTATTAAAAGGAGTGTGTTTATGAAGATTTTACCTGTATCTGAATTCTCATATAACAAAAATAAAACTGATTTTGGAGCTAAAAAAGATAAAAAATCAGAACCACAAGTTGTAACAAACAGTATAAAAAAAGCTGTTCCTACCGCAGCATTAATACTTGCGATGATGGCAGAACCTGTTGCAGTGGAAGAAGCCGAGGCTGCTACTTTAAATAATGAGAATATGGAAATGCAATGGCGACCGCAAGGCCCTTCGCACAGACCGTCTCATAGACCTCATCATTATCATTTCCACCCTGTGCCTCCGCCGACATATTACTACAATCCGTATAACTATATTTTGCCGACAGTAATTATGATGAATTATTTGCAAAATGTTGCTTCATTGAATAATGTTTATGCAAGAACTGTGGATCCGGTATCGGTCGGGAATGTTACTTTTAATAAAAATGATATAAAAGCGGTTAATGCATATTCTTATGAAGGAGTTCAGTACCATAATGTAATATTGAATAATGGGACTAATGTAACTTATCCGGAACAGCCGGACGAAAATTACGCAGTAATATACAGAAATAATGAAGGGTATAAGTTTGAAGGATTGTCAGATGCATATATAGAAGGGTCAGACAATCGAGACGTATATACTTTGAATGGTTGTAAAAATACTACTGTGAATGTCGGTGATGATAACAGAAATGATAAAGTACTGATACAACGCTACAGGATTACGCCGGTCAATACACGTCAATATACCGAAAATGTCTCTGTAACCGCCGATAAAGGTGATGTTGTAAATAACCGTGTGGTGCGTGGATACGAGACAACATCTTATGACGGATATTAATTTGAAATTCTTGCTTTATATGTCATAATACAGTTATGCAAGATACAATTAAAATTAAAGGCGCTAAGGAGCATAATCTTAAAGATATTTCTATAGAAATCCCAAAGAATGAACTTGTGGTTTTTACGGGAGTTTCCGGAAGCGGGAAAAGTTCACTTGCTTTTGACACAATATTTGCGGAAGGACAAAGACGCTATATTG
The DNA here is from genome assembly GCA_964470005.1 of uncultured Muribaculaceae bacterium. Taxonomy (GTDB): domain Bacteria; phylum Cyanobacteriota; class Vampirovibrionia; order Gastranaerophilales; family Gastranaerophilaceae; genus SIG32. The sequence continues at coordinate 3,314 of CAYYAG010000063.1, read as the reverse complement.
AAAGTCTTTCGACATATGCGCGCCAATTTTTGGGGCAGATGGATAAACCTGATGTGGAATATATAGACGGACTGTCTCCTGCGATTTCAATAGATCAGAAATCTACGAGTAATAACCCGCGCTCAACCGTAGGAACTGTCACTGAAATTTATGATTATTTGAGACTGTTATATGCACGGGTTGGAATTCCCCACTGTCCTGAATGCGGATCTGAAATCAGATCTCAGTCTGTCGATGAAATAGTCAACAGTATTATGAAACTCGGAGAAGGAACAAAAATCCAGATTTTGGCGCCTATTGCACGCGGGAAAAAAGGTGAATTTCAGGCGACTTTTGAAGAATTACGTCAGGAAGGTTTTGTAAGGGTTAAGGTTGATAATGAAATATATAATCTTGATGAGGATGAAATTAAATTAAACAAAACTCAGAAACATACAATTTATGTTGTTGTGGATAGAATTGTTGTAAAAGAAAGTGCTTGCTCACGCATAGCGGACAGTGTTCAAATAGCCCTGAACAAAGCAGACGGGATAGCTATTGTGGATGTAATCGGAGACAAAGAAGTTATTTACAGTGAGAAATTGGCTTGCCCTAAATGTAATTTGAGTTTTGAAGAGCTTGCTCCGAGAATTTTTTCTTTTAACAATCCATATGGAGCATGCGAAAGATGTTCAGGGCTTGGTGCTGATTTTGTAATCGACCCGAATCTGATTGTTCCGGATCGGACAAAGTCGCTTGCAGACGGTGCGATTTACCCCTGGTCCAGAACTTCAAATACCTATTATGATGATGTGTTAAAATCGGTAGCATCTCATTACGGAATCGACATGGATAAACCCTTCGGTGACTTACCGGAAGAACATCAGAAAATAATTTTATACGGCGGAGATGATGTTGTGGCTTTTCATGTAAAACGTTTTGGCACAAAACGTTACCATATGCAGTATCACAGATATATCGGAGTTATACCGTATCTTGAAAAACGTTATAATGAATCAAATGGTGAATACTGGCGGGAAGAAATAGAAAAGTATATGGTAACAACACCCTGTCCTGCCTGCCAGGGGGCACGGTTAAAACCGTTTTCTCTTGCGGTTACTATTAAAAATAAAAATATTTATGAGTTTACGCTTATGTCTGTTGAAGACGAATATAATTTTATAGAAAGTCTATATCTGGATTTATCTGATTTTCATATTCAAATTGCAAGACAAATTCTGGACGAGATAAGGGCACGCCTGAGATTTTTGAAGGATGTCGGATTGGGTTATCTTAATCTTGCACGTATGGCAGGAACATTATCCGGCGGAGAAGCCCAGCGAATCAGGCTGGCAACCCAAATAGGCAGCGGTTTGTCAGGGGTTTTATATGTATTGGATGAGCCGTCTATAGGGCTTCACCAGCGTGATAATGACAGGCTTATTAAAACGCTTATAAGGTTGAGAAATCTTGGTAACACCCTTGTAGTAGTCGAGCATGACGAAGAAACTATAAGAAATGCTGATTATATTGTTGATATTGGACCTAAAGCCGGTGTTAACGGAGGAGAGATTATTGCTCAAGGTTCTGTTGAAGATATCATTGCGTCAAAGCGTTCTATTACAGGCAAATATTTGAGCGGGGAAAAGTTTATTCCGATACCGGAAAAAGTTAGAGAGGGCAACGGTCACTTTTTACGTGTTAAAAATGCGCACTTGAATAATTTAAAAAACATTGATGTAGATATTCCGTTAGGAAAAATTGTTGTACTAACCGGAGTTTCAGGATCCGGAAAGTCTACATTGATGCAGGATTTAATCTATGAATATGCTCTGCATAAACTGAGAGGGAATAAACCTAAGCCGCAAGGCGTGGATGAGATTACCGGTTTTGAATATATAGACAAAATAATTGATATAGACCAGTCCCCTATAGGCAGAACTCCGCGTTCTAACCCGGCGACATATACTGATGTGTTTACGCATATCCGAGAACTTTACTCCAAAACAAATGAAGCAAAAGTCAGAGGTTATAAGCCCGGCAGATTTAGTTTCAATGTAAAGGGCGGGCGCTGTGAGGCTTGCAAGGGTGATGGACTTCTAAAAATTGAGATGAATTTCTTATCAGATGTTTATGTTAAATGCGATGTATGCAAGGGTAAACGTTATAACCGTGAAACATTAGAAGTAAAGTATAAAGGCAAGACTATTTCAGATGTTTTGGAAATGAGTGTAAAAGAAGCTCTGGAGTTTTTTGACAGCATTCCGGCAATTAAAAATAAGTTAAAAACATTGAATGACGTCGGCTTAGACTATATTAAACTCGGACAAAGCGCCACAACTTTATCCGGAGGCGAAGCTCAGCGTATTAAACTTGCATCTGAATTGAATAAACGTGCAACCGGTAAAACTCTTTATCTTTTGGATGAGCCGTCTGTGGGCTTACACTGGGCAGATTTGGATAAACTTATAAAAATACTCCAAAGGCTTGCTGATCAGGGTAATACTATTTTAATAATTGAGCATAATTTGGATTTGATTAAAGTTGCAGATTATATTATTGACCTCGGGCCAGAAGGGGGCAATAACGGCGGCCAAATCGTTGCAACAGGCACACTAAAAGAGGTGGCTAAAAATAAAAAGTCATTTACGGGACAGTATTTGAATACAATTTTCAATAAATGAGGCGGGCATGAAGTGGGTGATTATACTTTTAATGCTAATTATGCCGGGGATGACACCGGCAATGGCTATAAACGTAAAAGTTCAGGCCATGTCTGATTTTACAACGGAAAATCCGCCTGAGGTCTGGTCAGTAAAAGTGGTTGACGATTTTTCTAAAGGTAATGACTATTATATAAAAGCCGGCAGCATAATTGACGGTAAAATCGTCGAGGTTACGGAACCTAAAAGGCTTAAGCGTAATGCAACATTTACTTTTGTACCTGTAAAATTTTATGATGCAGCAAAAGGTCAAACTTTTGAGATTACTTCAAACATGAAAGGGCAATATAGCGCTTTAAGCGGAATAAATATGGCCTCTGTTGCCAAACAGGGAGCGGTAATTATTGGCAACAAGCTTGTTGACGGGTTTTTTGGCCCGGGTGTTGCACTCGTTGAGGGTGCTGTGAAAAATGAACAGGGTAACAGAGCAAAATCTGCGGTTGTTTCACTTTACGAAAGTACTCCTTTGTCCTACGCCAATAAGGGTAAGGAAATCGAAATTAAAAAAGATCAGATTTTTATAATGAATTTTAAATCCGTATACGAAGAACAAAATAAGCCCAATTACCATTATACTATGGAAGAATAGCATATCGGATTGTTATTATTGTT
>CAYYAG010000062.1:0-5608 GCA_964470005.1 uncultured Muribaculaceae bacterium | reverse complement strand
ATGTACCGAATAAAGGACATCAAACGCACCAATAATTCAAGGGGGTGCCAAAAATTTGGCACCCCCTTGAATTATTGCTTGAATTATTGGTAAATCATATTAAAGTTAAATTTTATCTGTCACAGATTTAATCGTAAACACGAAAAAAATTTTAGGTATAGTTTAACAATCCTCTTAATGAATTATTTAATCGTTATATAGGTTTAATTATTGATTCTATTATTTTGACCATTTGCTCGCCGTGAAGTTGCTTAGTATAACGCACGCCCGAAATCTGTTTTTGCATTTCTTCAAAAAGCTTCTGAGCACACTGAATTTTTCGTGTTTCCTCGGGATCCAACTCTGTTTTATCTTTGGTTTCAACTATAAGATTTAATTGTTGCCTACCATCCTTGCGTCTTATAACATACATGAAGTCAGGACTATAAGTTCCATCAGCATAAGTAGGGATCCGAACCGTTCTTTTTGGAATTTTTCCAAAAACCTCAACTTCCGCTATATCAGATAATACTTCCTGTACAATATTTTCTCTTTCCAAAGCTGAATCATAACAACAAGTATCATATAAGTAATTATCCAAAACATTTTTGCCTGTTTCTATATCGCCTTGCGGCAATACACCTATGTCCGTTCTCAAAACTGTCTTTTTAGGGGTTCCATCAACCTCGCGTAATGGGTCTTTGACCAAAACTTCTAACCTTTCATATGAATATCGCTTTGCGAATGTCGTAATATACCATTCACGGTATTTCGCAACAAACTGCTGTAAAGTTTGTTTACTAAAATATTTATCAGGAACTGTTTTATCCTTAAAATATTCTGCAAATGCCGCGTGAGCGATTTTAATAGGTATATTAGTTTTATTTTGAAGTTCCTTTAAGAATGTAGAGTAGGGCAATTCCTTCTTTACAGTAAACGAACTACCAACAATATCTTCAAAATCAACACTCCCATCTACATTATTAGTTACAGAGCGAGAAATCCTAGTCATAAGAGTAGAGCGTCCGTCAATATTTGATTTTATTATATTAAGAATAACATCTTTTAAAACCTCATCTTCCACTTTACTAAAATGCAAATAGTATTTTTGATTGATAAGTCCCCATAGTTTTTCAAGTTTATTAAAATTCTCAACGCGCATACCAACTTGCTGAACATTCTTATTCTTTTTAATTTCAACAACTTTACCATTATCAAGCGCCTTGAAGATGTCGGGATATTCATTCATAAAAGATTCGCGATTATCTTCAATAATACTGTGATCTGATGGATTAACATAGTGCTTGACATACAAGTCTATCAAGAATTGATTTATATCAATATGCTTTGTCTTTGCATATTTTTCAAGGAAAGCTTTATCAATAACAAATTCTTTCTTAACATCTCCGTTAATTTCCTTTTTAAGTCTGTCCGCAAAATCCTTTTCCGAATAGTCGATAATATAGCGCAAATAAAACTGTTCATCATTGACACGATTGCCGTATTCATCTACCGGCAATCGAAGTCCGCGCCCGACTTCTTGCAATTTGCTTATTTCGCTGCCGCTGCTTCGAAGCTTTGCTATTACAAACACATTGGGGTTATCCCAACCCTCTTTCAAGGTCCATTTTGAGAATATAAACCTGGTGGGTTCAATTTTTCCGCTATCGTATTTAAAACGAATTATCTTATCTTTTGCCCTTAATACCTTATCTACCTCTTTCTGAATATCCTCGTCACTGTTGGCATTGTCCTCCGAAAAATACGCAGCTATCGTTTCAGACAAATGCTCGAGTGAATATTCTAAATATTCCCTATACTCCTGTCCGCGGGCAGTATTTTTTACTTTAGATATTTCCTCTTTAAGTTTTGCAGATAGCAATTCCTCAAATGTTATTCTTAAATGACCGCCATCTTCATCCCTGAAAGACCTGATGCTATCTATAAAAAACAAAGACAGTGTTTTAATTTTAGACAGACGGTAGAAATTTTCGCGTTCTTTTTCGAAGTGCCTATCAAGTGCAAGAGACAGCATCATTTTTTGGTATGTTTCAGCAAAAACTTTCGGATAGATAGAATCGCCTACATACAGCTCCATACCGTTTGAAAGTGTAACTGTATTTCTTGAAATATCATCTACCATTATACCAGACAAACCGTCATCTATTTGTGACAGAGATTGCCCTTCTTGCAAATCATACGCAGTTTTAGTTTGTTCGTTTTGGAAACGAACATATTTGGGCGAACCTTTACTGTTCGAAATTGCAAGAACTTTAATTTTTATTTCCTCTTTTATCTTATCCTCATCCGCAACATATTCAACCTCAACACCTTTGATCAAATTATTATTAAATGCGTCGCAAGAGCCGAGATTATAGACCACATTTTCATAATCCTTGACGCCGCGTGACAATTCGGGAAAAGTTGCGCCATAGCGAATAATGCACTGCGGTTGTATTTTTTCCACCAAACATTTAAAAGTTTTATCTTCTCTCTTGAACTTGTGCGGTTCATCAATTATAACAAACGGCGATATTTCTTTTAACGTCTCGTAAGGTTGAGTAAAATTACCAAGCAAGGTTTGGTCATACTCAATTCCCATTGTCTTGCCAGAAGTAAGCATTCCGCTGTTCATAAGCAGAACATCTATTCTGTGGCCACCAATATCTGTTCCGTTCGCAAAATCCACAATAGAGGGAGGAAGCATTTTACGCTTTTTGCTTTGCTGTTTTTGTGCATCTAGGACATGCAATTTCAACTCAGTTCCGTCATATAAAGATTGCAAATCACTTTTCATATATGCCGATTGCAAAAAAGATTTTACGCCTTCCTTGATAGGAACGCTCGGCACAAGAATAATAAACTTATTTATCCCAAAAAGTTTATGTAATTCAAAAATGGTACGGGTATATACATAGGTTTTACCCGTTCCCGTTTCCATTTTCACATCGATATTTAAATACTCGCTGTGAGATGTGTTGTTCCGATAATATTCAGGCAAAGTATAACCGTCAACATAATACTGACCACTTTGTACTTTCCTGATATTATTCAATATAGCCGGGTCGGTTAAATCGATCTTCGGACAAGTGTTTTTATCCATCGCAGGAATAAACTCTACGCCGGCAAATACTCCACATACTGCATTGACAGCATTTATTTGATGGGCTAAATTATTCTCAAGTTTCATAACTGCACCTTAATATCGAATAGTCACATCAATAGGGTTGCGATTTTTCAATGTTTTTAAGTTTGTGCGCAATGATGTACTTGCAGTAAATGAGAGCGCATAACCAAACACAATTATTTTATCTACGATCAATTCATTTGCCTCCAACATACGCACCAATTCCATGATACTCTGCTCGGATATCTCATCCAAAAGATAGAGGTTTGCACCGTGAATCCCATCATTGATAAAGTATGCCGTATAACCTTTCAGATCAATTTCTTTTATAGGTGCATTAAACCCGTACCCGTCTTTGATCTCCCACGTAGCAAGAACGGTATCTTTGCCAAACGCCGCGAGCATATCGTTTCCATCGATGGGAAATTCGGGATTGAATTTTTCCATTTTATCAAGCGTCTGTTTTTCGGGAGTTTTAAGATAGTAAGTCTTAAACCCCAAATCAACATCCTTGCTTTTTTCAGGTTCATCTGCCCTGATCTTGGCTGCCGCACGCCTTATTCTTTCGCGCCCAATCTCGTCTATGGTTTTATAGCCGACTTTTTCTGCCTCGCCACCCTCTTTAACAGGTTCATCAAGTTGAACGAGAATATACTGCCTGTTCGTCCCACACATGACGTTATTATGCATTATAGCATGAGCTGTGGAGGCTGATCCAGAGAAGAAGTCTAATACGATCGCATCTGACCCTGTTGAAAAATTAAATAGCCGATTAAGTAAATTTATCGGTTTGGGATTATCAAAAATCTTCTTATTCTCAAACAAACTTTCTATCAATTTTGTAGCGGCTCGCCCATCTTCATAATATATACTCTTCAGTTGTTCTTCTACAGTTTCGATCCTCTTCTTTACATGTGGCTGCGTAGTATGATCCTTTCCCCATTCAACATCATCGTTTTTGTCATAATTCCAGAAGGTCGTTTGCGTCCAGCGCCATCCGAATGCAGGTTTAACGCAAGGCTTACCGGTAACAGGGTGAATAATATCATAAGTGTACCCTCCTGGTTTTGTGTTGGAGGAATTCGATGAGTTACTGTAAACACCTTTTTTATCTACATTATTGTAATGTGTAACGCCACTAAGCAACTCTTTGTTTTCCTTTATCCACTGCCGTAAATTTTTTTGTATCAAATCTATATCATCAGAACTCTTTTTTAATTCTTTATAATGGTCATCAATCAACTTCGCTTTTTGTGATTCGATAGCCCATTTATGCAAGTTTTCTACAGAATTGGCATAGCACAAAATATACTCATGTTCGGTTGAAATTTGCCTCGGATTATTGTCCGTCGCAGATTGCCATATCAATTCGCCGACGAAATTATTCTCACCGAAAATACTATCACACATCAGCTTGCAATTAGCTTGTTCATTGTCATCTATGCTGATAAATATGATGCCGTCTTCTGAAAGTAAATCTTTCGCAAGTTCCAAGCGAGGATACATAAAAGCAAGCCAAGCTGAATGGGTGCTTTTACCATGCATATTCAAAATGCGTTCGGCTTCGTCTTCTTCGATTCCTATTTTTTCTGCCAAATTGCTTGCAGTGAATTCGAACTTGTCGTTATACACAAACCCGTCACTTCCGGTATTGTAAGGTGGATCTATGTAAATGCATTTTATGGCTCCTGCATAGGAGTGTTTCAAGTGTTGCAACGCATCCAAATTGTCGCCGACGATATAAATATTTTCAGAAGGATTATCTTTGTTACTTTCGTCTGGAACAATCACCGTTTCAGATTCAAGATTTGCCAAATAACGGGCATAAGATTTGCCAAGAAAGTTAAGAGCATATCCCTCCCTTTTGACGCTTACATCCTTTGTCTTTATAAGTTCTTCGAAAACCGTCATATCGAAATTGCCGTTGGCATCAAAGCATTGCGGGAAGTGTTCTTTCAAAGCTTCCATCTCTTTGCTGTTTACTTTTACGTTTTCGTTGTATTTAAATGTATCTTGCAGCATAGCTTTAACTCCTTGATTCTTTTAACCTTTTATTCTTGGCTGTAAGTTAAAAAATTATTCTTCGAATTTTATGTTTTTTCTTTACAAAAGTTATCAAATGCTTTCATAGCTAATCTACTTAGTTTATATGCCTCATTTTCCCAGCTATTAATAGTGGCAAAACTAACCCCTATCTTATGAGCTAACTCTTCTTCTGTTTATCATCTAAACCGCTGTTCATAAGTTTAGCCGTAATGCGCATTTCGTGAAATAAAAATTGTTCGCGCGTTAATCCACCTGAACCGCTATATCTGCTGTTTTCTTTTAATTGTTCTTTCGACTGTGACATAATATCTCCGCAACCATTATATCACAAATTAATCGCATTTTCCAAATCCAGCAGGAAATCCTGCAACGAAAGCATTAAAATACCGTCTTCATTGTAACCCGAAAGTATCGGACTGTTCACTATTATAATCTTTCTGAATGCGTCGTTAATGG
>CAYYAG010000061.1:2378-5891 GCA_964470005.1 uncultured Muribaculaceae bacterium | reverse complement strand
CCGCTCTTTTATAATATTAAAAATTAACCTTTCACCTGACTCATAACTTCTTCAGCGAAGTTGTCTTGACGTTTTTCAAGACCTTCACCAAGGGTGTATCTTGTGAAAGCTTTAATAGTTAATTTACCTTCAATTAATTGTTGAATTGTAACATCAGGATTTTTAACAAACGGTTGTTCTAAAAGAACGCGTGAGGCCATAAGTTTATTCACACGGCCTTCAACAATTTTACCGCGGATAGCTTCCGGTTTATTTTGAATATCTTCTTTACCCATTTCAATTCTTGTTTCTTCATCAATAACAGATTGAGGAATTTCTTCTCTTGAAACGAATTCCGGAGCGTTTGAGGCAATATGTAAGCAAATATCATTCATCAGTTCATCATCTCTTTTATCAGTATTTAAAAGAACACCGATTTTGCCGTTATGAATGTATGTTGCCACATTGCCTTCATAGCGGATAAATCTTCTGAAAGTAATTTTTTCGCCGATAGATGCAATTTTTTCTTTAATTATATCAGAAATAGTTTTACCGCATTTAGGGCAGGTTGAATTTACAAAAGCGTCAACATCAGCCGGATTTGATTCGGCAACGGCCTGAGCAAGGTTGCTTGCAAGTTCTTTAAATTCGGCATTTTTAGCTACAAAGTCTGTTTCGCAATTAACTTCAACCATAGCACCAACCGTATCATCTGTATAAGAAGCTACTAAACCTTCTGCGGCGATTCTGCCCATTTTTTTATCGGCAGAAGCCATACCTTTTTGGCGGAGCACTTCCATAGCTTTTTCCATATCTCCGTCAACTTCAACAAGTGCTTTTTTAGCATCCATCATACCTGCACCTGTTTTGTCGCGAAGTTCTTTTACCATTTGTGCTGTAATATTCATTTAAATCTCTCCTTTTTTCATAAAAACCATAGGCCACAGCCTATGGTTATATTTTTTTACATAATTATTCAGCTTGTTCTGCAACAGTTTCAGCTTTTATTTCTTCTTCTGAAACACCTGCATCTTCAGCTTTTACTTCTTCAATTTTAGCTTTTTGATTTGCATTGTTTTCTCTTAACTGTTTACCTTCCAAAACAGCATCAGCCAACTTTGAAGTAATTAATTTAATTGATCTTATAGCGTCATCATTACCCGGAATAATATAATCAATACCGTCCGGATCAGCATTTGTATCTGCCAGGCAGATTACAGGTATGCCTAATTTATTCGCTTCTTTAATTGCAATATCTTCTTTTTTCTGGTCAACGATAAAGATTAAGTCAGGCAGGCCTCTCATATCCTTAATACCGCCGAGAGTTTTGCTTAATTTATTTAACTGACGGTTAAGCTGAGCAATTTCTTTTTTGGGAAGTTTTTCCGCATGACCTGAAGACATAAAATCTTCAATTTCTCTAAGTTTGTTAACTCTTGAGCGAATAGTGTCGAAGTTTGTCAACATACCGCCGAGCCATCTTCTGTTAATATAATAAGCTCCTGCTCTTGTAGCTTCTTCAGCAACAACTTCAGCAGCCTGTTTTTTTGTACCTACAAACAAAACATTTTTGTTGCGTGCAGCAAATTCTCTAACTACAGCATAAGCTTCGTCAAGTAAGTCAGTTGTTTTACGTAAATCAAGTACGTAAATACCATTTCTGGCGCCGTAAATATACGGTTTCATTTTAGGGTTCCATCTTTGAGTCTGGTGTCCGAAATGTACACCTGCTTCCAAAAGTTCAATCATAGATGCTGTCGGCATCGGTTTTCTCCTTATGTTTAATGTATTGTACTACGGGCTAAACTGTCCCATCCGTCAGGCGGTATTTCTTAAAAACTGTCTGAAATCTGTGCCGGAGCCTTTTGCTCTGACCCGGACTAGGGCGAACCTATCGGACTAGTATAACCAATTTTATAATATTACAAACATACGTTTATGCAAATAGAATTTAAATAATATTAACAAAACATTCCACCTGCGGTATTTTTTTTTCGATAATCTGCAACGTTTTTTTTTATTTTATTTTTTCATGCACTGTTAAAATCAGTTAATAAAAATCGGACTATCAAGAGGTTGTCCGATATTAAGGATTTACATTAAGCTTTTTAATACTGCAAATTTCGAAAAAAATCTTGTAGAGGGCGATTGTGTCAATTTTGCCATGTGAAATTTTTTAACATTTTGCGAAAAATTATACAAATACAGGGAATAATAAAGTTATAGGGTCGAGATAGTGAAAAGCCATGTGCTGCATGGTTTTTGGCATGTTAACTTTTGTAACGAAGTTAAAATATAAAAGCAATCGGAGGATATCTCAAGTTTTTATATATTTAAGGTATAAAAACGAGAGAGCAGATTAATGAGTACGCCAGGTATTTTAAAATCAAAGATATCGTTGAGTGATGCGCGGAAAGCGGCATCATCGACGAATAGCAGCTCTTTAAAATCAAGAGCCAGCGGACTTAAGTCTGCCTCAAAAACGAGTGTATTTACATATACGCGTGCTTTAGGCAGCAGTACAAGTGTAAGAAGTACGGGCGGCTGGGTTAGTGCGCAAAGAAGTTTCAATCCGTATGATAATGTAAGCAACAAAATAAACAAATATGCAAGTATGCGTGCGCAAGCAAACAGATATGCCGGTGTTTATAATATGCGCCATATGGGTCGACCTTCGGGTGTTACAGCAACTGATGACAGTGCAATGAACGCAGCACTTGGGGTTCAATTAGGCATGCAGGCAGCTCAGACGGTATTTGGGCTGTTAAATCAGCTTGGCGTGTTTGGCGACACCAATAATGTTGGCGACCCTGGTAATAAAGGAACTGGTCCATTATCAACAGCAACTACTTTAAGCGGCAAATTGTCAAGTGCAAATTCATTTAGCTCCATTAAACAATTGGAGCAACAATCAGAAAATAAAAAAGCTAATTTGGATTCTAGTTATAAGCAGCTTGATATAACATCCAGCGTTGCTGATGCACTTAATGCAGAGGGCGTAACAGACGGTCTGGAGTTGGCTGGAGCAACGCTTGATACATCCTTATTATCATTGAGTACTCTGGAATCAGATGATTTAGAAAAATCTATTGAAACTATTGATTCTGATTATAATAATATAACTAATTTCCAAACAACCAATCTTGCAGAAGCAAAAGCTGCCGTTTCAGAAAAGAGCGGTATAGTTGGCCAACAAATTATAGCAACCCAAATGCTTATAGATCAGCTTCCGGAAATGTCCGCCCTTGAAACCCAAAAAGCTGCAAACGCTGCAGAAGGCGGAGATACAAGCGCAATTGATCAGCAGATAGAACAGCTTAAAGAGTTGCAACAGACAATGGCTGATCTTAAAAAACAGCAAGCAAACTTAAAATCAGCATCAAAAGCATTGGGTAATATTGAAACGCAATGCGGTAAGTTACTTTCCGATCTTGAAGCTAAAAAATCTGAGGTTCAGGATTTGAAAGAATTTGAGGATGATCTTAAAGATAAGAAATATGATCTTGCCAAATCTCAGGATGAACAGCTTAAAAA
>CAYYAG010000061.1:0-2278 GCA_964470005.1 uncultured Muribaculaceae bacterium | reverse complement strand
GAAATGAGGGCGCATCAGCATTAGATAAGGTAAATAATGCAAAAGCCGGAGAAACCATTGTACTCGGTAATGCAACCTATACTGTACAGAGTGATGGTACATTTAAATCTGATGAAGACAAAACATTTACAAAAGATCAAATGCTAAGAATAGTTAATTCTGATATCACATTTTAGTAAAGTTTTATAAATTATAGCTTTACAATTGTTGTTACTTATATTATAATAACATCAGAGCAGTATTGCAAAAGAAAAAGAACGGGACTCCCCCGTTCTTTTCTTTTCAAGAAAGGTAGTGTGTTTTATGGCAAAACAGGACATTAACAGGCATGAAATTATTGAAAAAATTACACCGTTAATCGAAAATACCGCCATGAGGTTCAATACTATCCCGATTGAAATAGATTTTTCAAAAGAAAATCACAGATGGTTTTTACGGATTTTTCTTTATTCAAAAGAAAAAGACATCACGCTTGATGATTGCGAAAATGTCACAAGAAGCCTGAGTGATTTCCTGGATGAAATAATTCCGGTTAAGTATTATCTGGAAGTTTCATCACCCGGGTTGGAAAGAAAATTTAAGTCCGAAAAAGAATTCGTAATCTTTAAAGGCAAAAGAGTAAGCATAAAGCTTAAAAATCCCTTAGAAGGCGAAACCGAAAAGGTTTTTAAAGGTGAAATTCTTGATTATGACACGAATACCGGACTGAAGTTCTTCAGGTTTGATGACGCGGAAGAACTCTTGATTCCCAAGGAAAATATTCAGTCAGCTAAATTGTATATTGATTAAAAATTTATAAGGAGAAAAAAATGATTAAAATTGGAACAGCATTATTTGAAGCTTGTGAACAATTGGAAAGAGAAAGAGGAATCTCAAAAGAGGTTTTGATAGCATCTCTTTGCGATGCAATGGTTGCAGCATATAAAAAACACATGCGTACAAAAGAAGCTGCGAACATCGAAGCTATTTTAGATGAACAGTCCGGCGAAATCGGTGTGTTCAGTACAAAACTCGTTGTCGAAAACGTAGAAGATCCTGAAACGCAGATTTCACTTGATGTCGCAAAAGAAATAGACGAAGACGTTGAACTTGATGACGAAGTTAAAATTGAAGTAACTCCGGAACAATTCGGACGTATTGCAGCCCAATCAGCTAAACAGGTTATAACACAACGAATCAGGGAAGCTGAAAGAAACCTTGTTTTACAGGAATTTATGGAGAAAAAAGGTACATTAACAACCGGTATTATTCAGCGTGTGGAAAATCGTAACGTTATAGTTAATATCGGTAAAATTGATGCAATTATGCCTCAAAAAGAACAAATTCCTGGTGAATACTATAAGCCCGGTAACAGAATAAGGGTGTTTGTCTTGAATGTTAAAGAAACTACCAGACTCCCTCAGGTAATTGTATCTCACGCGCATGCTGAAATCGTAAGAGAATTGTTTGAACTTGAAGTTCCGGAAATTGAAGACGGAATTGTTGAAATTAAATCAATTTCCCGTGAAGCAGGATACAGAACAAAAATTGCCGTATGGTCTAATGATCCGGAAGTCGATAGTGTCGGCGCCTGCATAGGGCCACGCGGAAGCCGTATTCAGACAATAGTCGGCGAATTGAAAAATGAAAAAATTGATATCGTAAGATACTCCGAAGATCCGGTTGAATATATAGTTAATGCACTTTCTCCGGCAAGGGTTGTATCAGTTGATATTTTGGCCGACGAGGAATACGCACACGAGGCTATGGTCGTTGTTCCGGATGACCAATTGTCCCTTGCAATAGGCAGAGAAGGTCAAAACGTAAGACTTGCCCATAAATTAACCGGCTGGAAAATTGATATCAAGAGCGTTTCTCAAATGGAAAGGGCTGAAGCTCAAAGCTTTGAAGATAACTATTCTGACGAAGAAGTTGATGAAACACCGGTTCTTGATGAAGATGAACTTCAACAGGAGATTGAAGAAGAAATGAATCAACAAGCTTATGATGAGGAAGATCTTCAGCAGGATGACATTCCGGAAGAAGAAGCCTCCGAAGACGAATAATTATTGATGTTGACAAAATAATTTGAGCAAATAATATAGTATTATGGCATAAAAACCAAAAATAGTAGTATATAGTAGTAAAAAAAGGAGATTAATCTCATGGCAAGAGAAAAGTACGAACGTACCAAACCGCACGTCAACATCGGTACAATCGGCCACGTTGACCACGGTAAAACAACATTGACAGCAGCTATTACAGGTGTTATGGCTGCAGCAGGTAAAGCTCAAGCAAA
>CAYYAG010000060.1:0-5910 GCA_964470005.1 uncultured Muribaculaceae bacterium | reverse complement strand
TTTATAATGTTAATAGAGAGGTACAAGTATGACAAGATGTTCAAATCCAAAATGTAAATGTATCAACTGTACTTGCGGCGATAATTGTCAATGTGATGGTGAAACATGCAATTGTCCAGATTGTGCAGATGAAAAATAATAGATTATGAAAAAATATAACGAACTGTTGTGAGATTTTCAAGAATCGTGACCAAAGCAAACAAATACCAAGGCTAAACAGGGCTATAGGTCAGCTTGAGGAAATAAAGAAGATGCTTGAAGGGCGTAGATATTGCCCGGATAGCATTATTCAATTAAAGGCTGTTCGTTCTGCCATAAAGTCAGTTGAGGCTAATATTCTAAAAAAACATTTGGAGAATTGAATTACGGATTCATTTTCAAGTAAAGAAGATACCAGACAAAAAATAGCGGAAATTATAAGTTTGTTAGATCAGATTAGATCTTAGAAATAAAGTTACTGAAAATTTGATAAACCTGCCGGGTATAATTTCTTGCATCATTATCATTTCTAAAAATCCCGTCCCAGTGGCGTTCACATTCTGTCCAGGCATCTGATCCATTCATCTGGATGGTATGTTCCATCATCTGATGGGTATTAATATAGGGCGACAAAGGTAAAATATCATTTATTTGCATAAATGAGGGCAGCTTATCGTTCGGGGACTCATATCCAAAAAGGCAGGAGTTTAGTCGTATCAATCGTTCTTCAAGAGTTTTTTCGCCATAGTCATTATCATTGGATACTTCAGGTCCGGCCGCATAGTTATAAGAATGCGCTTGTTTTCGCGCTTCATGTTTAACGTGTTCAATATTTATGGAGTCACCCCAGTGTGTTCCTGCGGTAAAACCCATTTGTTGATAAACCGGATTGTCACTGCATTTTTCCCCGATAAATGAAAGGTCATTGCGTCCGGTTTGCTCTCTGATTTTGTGTAAAATATATGCCATTTGCTCTTTATTCGGCAGGTCACCAATTCCGCAATAACCGTTTATGTCTATAATGTGTTTTGCGCTGTCAAAATATATTGAATCAAATCCGAGTTCAATTGCCCATACACAGGCGTCAATAAAGGCTTTTTCGTGTTTTTTCCATGAAAAAGCATTACCTTTTACGTTCAGTTGTCCGGAAGACAGAGGCATTCTTATACCTGTTTTAAAACCTAGAAGATGTGCTAAATCGTTAAAGGCTTTAACCTGTTCATCGTCACCCATTTTGTAATCCAGACCTCTTGCTGTAAGGTTTTTACTTATTCCGCTATGTAAATTTATATGATACAAGGTCTCATCATGCGTTGTTCCGTCACCGTAAAATGACGGATAAAGTTGTGATAATATTATACAATTGGGCACTAGATCTTTTGACGCAGGTAACAATGTTAGAATTTTCATCGTACTAAGCAGCCCATCAGAAACTTTTCCGTTTTCATATTTTGCAATTAGGCGAGGATTTATTTCAATGTAATTAGCATATCTGCCCCAATTATCCCCGTGAATATCCGGAGTTGGAATATAACCGGGAATTCGTTGTTTGCCAGCAAGTGTCATAATTGAATTTATTGTTTCTGCCGGGGTTCGCTTTAAGACTTCTTCAGGTGAGGCATTAATCCATTTTTTGTAACCGCACTGATATATGTGCCGATCAGTCCAATCATCATGTTCCGGTATGGTTTTGTGGTCTGTAATCCAGTATAATTTTTTAACGGGCTGTTTATCACCGTAATAGCCGGTAAAATTCATAAAAGGCACAGAATAATTAGTGTTTTTAACCTGCGGTCTTTCACTGAATTGGTTCTTCTGCATCGGCATAATTTGTGTTGTCTGGTAGTTATAAAATCCAAGTACCGGTGTTATTCTCATACTGTTAATAAATTGTGTAAAAAATATTTTTGCTAAAAGGCGGGTCTTTAACCCGCCTGAAGAAATTCAAATTATTATTCAGAAATCCTGCCTGGAACAACGACTCCGCCTTTTAAGTTCTTTTTATAGTATTCAACGTGGGGTTGAAGTACGCTGTCAAGAACTTCAGGAAATTCAATATTTTGCATAATTTTTTCAACAATTTCCTGATAAACTGTTGCAAATGCTCTTAATTGTGTCATTGCACCGGCTGCTTCCGGTGTAAGACCCATTCCTTTTGCAGCGACAGATTCATTAAAGAATGAACCCATGCTTTCGTAAGATTTTTCAAGTGCTTGAATATAGCTTTCAGCATTTTCTCTGCATACACCATTATCCTTCGGGGTAGTGAGAGCAAATGCAAATTTGTTAGCAGGGTTAAAGTGAGCTTCTGCACTGTGGTGCATAGCGTCAGGAACTTTTGCAACTTGTTTGAGGGTGTTTTTAACTGATTCATTTTGCATTTGAGCGTGCCAATATACAGTATTTTCAAAGATAGACCCCATATATTGATGAACAGAGGTCAAAATTCCGTTTAGAGTTGCATCTGCCCAGAAGATACCTTCTTTCAGGGCATCATTTTTATTAAGGTCTGAGGTCAAGGCGCGGGAAGAAATTTCCTGAGCAGCCTCAAGCATCTGAATCATATCAGATTTTGTCATCCCTGCATATGCAAGAGTAAATAAAGCATGATCATCAAATGCCGAAAATCTTCCGCCCACATCGTCATGAATATACAAGTCACCAAGCCAGCCGTTCTCATTGGAAGTTCTTCTAAGCTCGCTTTTTTCAGCGTTTCCATCTGTTACTGCAATAAAATGTTTTGCGGCAAGTTCTGCGTAATTTGAATATCCTTTTGCCTTGTATTCATTTTCAAGCATAGATTGTATTCTTAAAAATCCGTCTTTAGTTTCAAAAGTAGACCCTGATTTTGAAGCAATTAGGTAATTTGACTTTGTGATGTCGCCTAATCTGTATAAATATCTTTCCAAACTTGCTGAATCAACATCTGAATAGAAAAGAATTTTATCCTGGTTTACATTTAAACCGTTAATACTTAACATATGCTCAACAGTATGTTTTGAACCGCCAATACCAAGAACACTTAATTTCTCGGCGCCGGTTTGTTTTTTAAGATTTTCAGCTAAAGTATAAATTTCATCAACACGTTTTATTTGTTCCTGCGGTAGATTAACCCAGTTCAAAAATTGACCCTTTTTGTTAGCACGTGAAGAAAATTCATTTACAAAGTCGGATACTTTTGATGAATACTTATCAAAATCTATTCCTGTAAATTTTGTTGAAATACCTAAGTTTTGAGATAATGCAACTGTGTTTTCTGTCATTAAGACCTCCTTATTATTTTGTCCAATTCTTTTATAATATTGTTTAAGTATAATTCTTTTTCATTTACCGGTGATGTAATAAGGTTTTCAATATTGCTTTTAAAATCAACCGGTAATATTTTACAATTTTCTTGTGCGAATCTGATTAAGCGTTTTTCACCCGGGTGGAGTTGTTTATTCAGAGCAAATATAACATCAAAATAACTTGCAAGAAAAGCGGTTATACGGTGGTTAACACTGTTTATGTCATCTCTTTTTATTGCCAGAAGAATCTGATCAGTGAATGATGCTGCCATTTTTCCGTATAGCAGCGGCAAATTTTTAGCAACAATATTTCTTGTAAGCTGCTCGGGGTATTCACTATTTACTTTGTCTTGCAGTTTTTTATACCAATCCTGAGGATCGTATAATGCATCGGAGAACTTTATATTATATATAAAACAGGTAGAATATCCGACGGACGCACCATAATTATCCCATATTCTTTTAACCTGCTCCTCAATCCAATCAGGTGAGCGGTACATTATATCAACGCCTTTTCCTGAATCTTTTAAAATCCATTCATCTCCGTTTTCAAAAAAATTATTATCAACTTCAAAACTTTTTGCAAATTTTTCGGCAATTCTAAACCGTCTTTCAACGCTAACAGGTTTTGTTGTATAAAAATACAAATCATAGTCGGAAGCCTCATCATTATATCCGCTTGCTGATGAGCCGCCGAGTGCTATGGCCCGTATACGGTCATCCTCTTTAAATTCCGTTATGATTTGTTTTAAAATATTCATAAGCTAACCTTATAAATTATTATACTAAAAAAATATTTTTGTTTATAGTATAATTTATTCAGGATAGGCAGTATATGAAAAAGGAGGCCAAATGGGCAAAATAGAAATTACACATGAAATTGAAAATCAATGCTGCGTATGCCGTGGAGTAAAAGGCGTACCGGCTCCAATACCTCAGGAAGGTGAATGGACAAAATGTAAAGAAATTAAAGATATTTCAGGTCTTACACACGGCTGCGGATGCTGTGCACCGCAACAGGGAACGTGTAAGCTGACACTTAATGTTAAAGAAGGAGTTATTCAGGAAGCTCTTGTCGAAACTATCGGCTGTTCAGGCATGACTCACTCTGCTGCCATGGCAGGTGAAATCCTTCCGGGTAAAACTATTCTTGAAGCATTAAATACAGACCTTGTTTGTGATGCTATTAACGTTGCAATGAGAGAACTGTTCTTACAGATAGTATACGGAAGAACCCAATCTGCATTTTCAGAAAACGGTCTGCCTGTAGGTTCAGGCTTGGAAGACCTTGGTAAAGGACTTTGCTCAATGGTTGGTACAATTCACTCAACAAAGCAAAAAGGTGTAAGATATCTTTCTTTAACCGAAGGTTATATCTTGAAAATGGGTCTTGATAAAAATAACGAAGTCATTGGTTATCAGTTTGTTAATCTTGGCAAAGTTATGGATGCTATTAAAAAAGGTGTTGATCCAAAAGAAGCTTACGAAAAAAATATCGGTACTTACGGCAGATTTGCTGATGCCGTAAAATACATCGATCCTCGTGAAGAATAAATTTGTGGAAGTTAGAATTAATATAAGGGAAAAATATATGACAGTTAAATTTGAAGGACAAGACAGACGCGAGGCTACTTTAAAGAAAGTTTTACCGCAATACGGTTTCAAATCTTTGGAAGAAGCTCGTGATTTATGTTTATCAAAAGGCATTGATGTTGATGCTATTGTAAAAGGCATTCAGCCTATCGCATTTGATAATGCTTCATGGGCATATACATTAGGATGTGCCATTGCAATTAAAAAAGGTATCAAAAACGCAGCAGATGCAGCAGAAGCTATTGGGCTTGGTTTACAGGCATTTGCGGTTCCCGGATCTGTTGGTGACAGCAGAAAAGTGGGTATCGGGCATGGTAATCTGGCAGCTATGCTTTTGAGAGAAGAAACAAAATGTTTTTGTTTTTTGGCAGGTCATGAATCTTTTGCCGCTGCAGAAGGTGCTATAGGTATCGCAAGAAATGCTAACAAAGTCAGAAAAGAACCGTTAAGAGTTATCTTGAACGGTCTTGGTAAAGACGCCGCTTATATTATTGCAAGAATTAACGGTTTTACCGCCGTTGAAACTGAATATAATTATAAGACAGGTGAATTGAAAGTTAAAAAAGAAATTCCGTTCTCAGACGGAGAAAGATCAAAAGTTAAATGCTATGGTGCTGATGATGTGTCAGAAGGTGTTGCAATTATGATAAAAGAAGGTGTTGATGTTTCTATCACAGGAAACTCAACTAACCCGACACGTTTCCAACACCCTGTAGCAGGTACTTATAAAAAATGGTGCTGGGAAAACGGCAGAAAATACTTCTCTGTTGCATCAGGCGGTGGTACAGGACGTACACTTCATCCTGATAACGTTGCAGCCGGTCCTGCATCATATGGTATGACGGATACTATGGGTAGAATGCACGGTGATGCTCAATTTGCGGGTTCATCTTCTGTGCCTGCACACGTAGAAATGATGGGTGTTATCGGTATGGGTAATAATCCTATGGTAGGTGCTACAGTAGCTGTTGCAGTTGCCGTTGAAAAAGCTATGGCTTAAATATTATATATTTGAATAACAAAAGCAGGTATTTATTACCTGCTTTTTCTT
>CAYYAG010000059.1:0-5948 GCA_964470005.1 uncultured Muribaculaceae bacterium | reverse complement strand
ATTTTGTTACATTTAACAAAAACTTTAAATAAACACTTGAAATACAAAGGTTTTCATGATAGATTTAACATACAGTTCCGAACTGCCGGGGTGCGCCGAAAAAAGGGGAAATCGCCCAGATGAGCTTTTAACCCTAAATACGGCAACAATTAGCCCGGTAAGCGGTGTAATAGATACAGATACTGCCTATGAACTGTGGGTAAGTCTGAATAAAAAGGAGAAAAAATGAATACAGATCCTATAGCAGATATGCTAACAAGAATCAGAAACGCAAACCTTGTTTCTCATGAAACAGTTTCAATGCCTTCTTCCAAGTTAAAAGTAGAATTAGCTAAATTATTAAAATCAGAAGGTTTCATCACAGATTATGAAGTAAAAGAAGAAGGAAAATTCAAAGTTCTTACAATTACTTTAAAATATGATGAAAAACACAAACCGGTAATCACAAAACTTGAAAGAGTATCAAAACCCGGTTTAAGAAACTATTCAAAAGCTAAAAACTTACCGCAGGTATTAGGCGGTATGGGTGTAGCAATTGTTTCAACAAGCAAAGGCTTGTTAACAGATAGAAAAGCCCGCAAAGAAAACATCGGCGGCGAAGTTCTTTGCTACATTTACTAATCGGATTTGCTGATATAAATCCAAGCGATAAACATAATTGGTAGAAAAGTTTATCAGATGTACAAATATACCAAAAGGAGAAAACAAATGTCACGTATAGGTAAAAAACCAATCGAAATTCCGCAAGGAGTAGAGATTAAAATAGACGGCCAAACTGTAACCGCAAAAGGACCTCTTGGCGAAGAAACCGTTGAAGTTCGTCCTGAAATTGCAGTAAAAATCGAAGATAACCATATCATATTATCAAAAGTTGGTGAATCAAGAGAAACCGACGCATTGTACGGTTTATTCAGAACATTAGTTGCAAACGCAGTGCACGGAGTTAAAGAAGGTTTTGAAAAGAAACTTGAAATCCAGGGTGTAGGTTATCGTGCACAAATGCAGGGAACAACTTTGAATATGCAATTGGGTTATTCACATCCGGTTGATATTGTTCCGCCCAAAGGTATTACAATCTCAGTTGAAGCCAACACAAAAATCTCTGTTAAAGGTTCAAACAAACAAACAGTAGGTGATGTGGCTGCTGAAATCAGAAGCAAACGTCCGCCGGAAGTGTATAAAGGAAAAGGTATCAGATACGAAGGCGAATACATTAGACGTAAAGCCGGTAAAGCTGGTAAAAAATAGAACCAAATAAAAAAAGCCCGCATAAACCCTTAGAAGTGGTTCTTTTAAGAAGGTTTGGGTAAAACGAAAGGAAAATAAAAATGATTAAACAAAAAGCTAGAAAACCACAAGTACAAAAAAGACACAGATCAATCAGAACAAAGCTTTCAGGTACATCTGAATTCCCGAGATTGGCAGTTTATAGAAGTACAAAACATATTTACGCACAGTTAATTGATGATGAAAATCATGTAACAATATGCTCAGCATCATCAGTTGATAAAGACCTTAAAGAAAAATTAGCTCATGGCGGAAACATCGACGCTGCGAAAGTTGTTGGTGAAGCTATAGCCAAAAAAGCAAAAGCAAAAGGCATTGAATGCGTAGTATTTGACCGTGGAGGATTTTTATATCACGGTCGTGTAGCAGCACTGGCTGATGCAGCTCGCGAAGCAGGCTTGATGTTCTAATAAAAACATCCTTGAAAAAAGCGGTCAAAATGACCGCTTTTTTTATTAAAAAAAAGTTAATTATTAAGTTATTCTGTAGATTTTATATTATCATAATAATAGGAGATAATTATGCAGTACAAAGATTATTATGAGATATTGGGAGTAAAACGCGGGGCAACCGAAGCCGAAATTAAATCAGCCTACAGAAAACTTGCACGTAAATATCATCCTGATGTAAATAAAACAAAAGAAGCCGAGGCAAAATTCAAAGATATAAATGAAGCCTATGAAGTTTTAGGTGACAAACAAAAACGACAAAGATATGACAGCTTAGGCTCAAATTGGCAGGGCGGAGCAGAATACACTCCACCGCCGGGATTTGAACATTTCAATTTTGGAGGAGGACAAGGCGGCTACCAGACCTTTAACTTTGGCGGTCAAGATTTGGGCGGATTTTCAGACTTTTTCAGCTCATTATTCGGCGATATGATGGGCGGCGGACAGTCAACACGGAGCAGCCGTATGGATTTTGGCGGATTTGATTTTGGAGGTGCAGGACAGCAGCAAAGCACTCGTTCAAAAAGACAGTCTAAAGCTGAAAATCTTGATGTTACAATGAATTTAAACGTAACCGCAAAGGATTTATTCGACCAAAAGCCGATAACAGTAAAATTCAAACAAATGGAAAAATGTCACCAATGCCCTCCGGGCGGAGGATTTTGTACCGCATGCGGAGGTACAGGTATTCACTCTGAACAAAAATCCATAAAGGTAAAATTACCTGCAGAGATAAAAGAAGGGCAAAAAGTTCGTGTAAAAGGTGAAGGAAAAGCCGATGACTACGGGCAGAAAGGTGATTTGTACTTAATTGTCCACATGAAAGATAATAATTATGAATTTGACGGGAATGATTTAACAAAAGATATTGAAATAACCCCGCCAGAGGCAGTACTTGGATGTAAAAAGGACATTGAAACACTTCATGGAAAAATCGGCATTAAAATACCGGCTAAAACATCTTCAGGACAAATGCTCAGGCTTAAAGGCTTAGGCTTACCTAAAAAAGGCGGAGGTTATGGCAATTTGAATGTACGGATAAAGATTGTTATTCCAAAAAACTTATCCGATAAACAAATTGAACTCTATAAAAAATTGTCCGAGTTAAGCTAAAACTTATAAGAATACTCGTCCGGTATTTTCCAACCATTATCTACCATTGACAATTTTGTTAACCTGATTAGAAGTGTTGCGAATTGTTCTATCTTTGTTATCTTCTTAAGCATCTCCTTTTTATTTATTTAATACTATGAATTATTTTTTATTTTTAGCAACAGGCTTGACATTTCACTTTAAAAATCAGACAATAAACTCAAGGGGGAAACTATGGTAAAAAAAACTTACTTGCATGAAAAACACATTGAATTAGGCGCTAAAATGGTAGACTTTGCCGGTTGGCATATGCCTGTACAATACAAATCTATCATTGAAGAACATAAAAATGTTCGTGAAAATGTAGGTTTATTTGATGTATCGCACATGGGAGAAGTTTTTGTGATAGGAGAGGACGCCGAAGAATTCTTAAATAAGCTTGTCCCGCAAGATATTTCAAAATTGACTGACGGAAAAGCATTATATTGTCAGCTTCCTAACCGTCAAGGCGGATTAATTGACGATTTGATTATTTATAAGCTTAAAAGAAATACCTATTTAATAATATGCAATGCATCCAGAGTTGATGAAGATATTAACTGGATGTCACTTAACCAGAGGGGCTACAATATAAATTTGGATAATCAATCCCATAATTTATCCCTTGTTGCTGTGCAGGGACCTAAAGCAATTGAGTTAATGCATAAATTAGGATACTCAGACGACCAGAATTCTTTTACAATAATCGAAGGTAAGCTGTTGAATATTCCAATGTATATTTCAAGAACCGGATATACCGGAGAAGATGGATTTGAACTTCTCTTTATTAATGAGTATGCAGAATATCTATGGGATAAGTTGTTGGAAGAAGGGAAAGAATTTAATATATTGCCGATAGGATTAGGAGCACGCGATACGTTAAGACTTGAAGCTGCACTGCCCTTATACGGTAATGATTTGGATGAAAATACAACACCTGTTGAAGCGGGCTTATCTTGGTCTATACCAAAAGACAAACTTGATGACTACAACGGCAAAAAAGTTATTACAGAACAGTTGGAAAATGGAGCAACCAAAAAACTTATCGGCTTAAAAATGTTGGACAAATCCATAGCTCGCCATGAATATGAAGTTTATTACAAAGGTGAAAAAGTCGGGATAGTCACAAGCGGCGGAGTTTCTCCGATGTTGAATGCCAATATTGCAATGGCTTATGTAAATAATATTAAAGAAATTTGCGCAGGTACAATTGTTCAGGTTATGATAAGAGAGAAACTTCATGATGCAGAAGTTGTTAAACGGCCTTTTATACAAAAAAGAAATAAAGTAACAAGGAGCTAAAATGAGTATTACAGAAAAAATTCTATGTTCAAAATCTCATGAATATTTATTAGAAGAAAACGACCATTATGTAATAGGTTTAACTGACTATGCAATAGAACAGCTGGGTGACATTGTGTTTGTTGAGCTTCCCGAAACCGGTTCAGAATATAAAAAAGGTGATACCTTTGCAACTATTGAATCTGTTAAAGCAGCATCTGAAATCTATATGCCGGTAAGCGGTAAAATTATAGAGGTAAACTCGTCCATAGCCGACACACCGGAAATATTAAATGAAGATTGCTACGAACAAGGTTGGCTTGTAAAAATCGAAAAAACAGGAGATGAATCTGAATTGGCAGATCTTTTAGATTATGAAGATTATAAAGAAGAATTGGAATAATGAAAAACTTTTTAGTACATAATGAAGATGTAATACAATTGATGTGCCAACAAATAGGTGTAGATAACGTAGGAGAATTGTTTAAACAAATTCCAGAAGAAGCACGTATACAAAATCTTGAACTTCCGAATGCCATAAGTGAGCTGGAAGCCCAGAAAATTGTCAAATCTCTTGCAAAGAAAAATTCAACTGACTACATCAGCTTTTTAGGCGCCGGATATTATAATAAATTTATACCCGCCTGTATCTCCCAAATCGCCCAGCGTTTTGAGTTTAATACAGCATACACACCATACCAGCCGGAGATTTCTCAGGGTACATTACAGGTTATGTATGAATTCCAAACTATGATGTGCCGCCTGACCAATATGGATGTCGCAAACGCAACAGTCTATGATGCAGCAACAGCTTGCGCTGAGGCTATGCTTATGGCCGTACGTATTAAAAAATTCGCTAAAGTCTTAATCTCAAACTCAACAAATCCTGAATACAAAAAAACTCTTAATACATATGCCCATGCTAACTCAATTGAAATTGAATGGTTTGATGAAATGCCTGACAACACGTCGGATTATTCCTGTGTATTAATACAGACACCGGATTTTTACGGAGAAATTCTTAATATCAGACCTGTAGATACATTGCTTATAATTTGTACGGATGTTTCAACATTATCAATATTAAAACCTGTGGATTGTGATATTATGGTTGGAGATGTCCAAACATTAGGAATTCCGTTAAGTTTTGGCGGTCCGAGTGCGGGCTTTATGGCCTGTAAAGAAAAATATATGAGGCAGCTTCCCGGGCGTCTTGCCGGCAGGACCGTTGATGCAGACGGGAATCAGGCTTTTACTTTAACTATCCAAACTCGCGAACAGCATATTAAAAGAGAAAAAGCTACAAGTAATATTTGCTCAAATCAAGCACTAATTGGATTATGCGCGACTGCTTATTTAAGCGTTATGGGTGAAAAAGGATTTAAGCAGGCAGGATATCTATCTACAAAACAGGCACATAAACTTTCCGAAAAACTTGCGTCTAAAGGCATCAAAACACTAAATAAAAACTTCTTTAATGAATTTGTAATTGAGGTTAATGATGCGGATGCTGTACTTGCAAAGTTAAAATCTAACGGCATCATAGGCGGTCTAAAACTCGATAAACACAGAATTCTTGTTGCAGTAACAGAAATTATTTCCGACGAAGATATTGAGCTTTATGTGAGTGCTATATAACAAATGGGCGATACGTGACTCGAACACGTGACCCCCACAATGTCGATGTGGTGCGCTACCAACTGCGCCAATCGCCCGTAAAAATAAAATATCATAAAAATAATCTTTTTACAAATATTTATATTGTATAATCCACCCCGAATTTATTCAAAATATTATTAT
>CAYYAG010000058.1:0-6008 GCA_964470005.1 uncultured Muribaculaceae bacterium | reverse complement strand
GGAGGGATTCGAACCCCCGACCTTTTGGTTCGTAGCCAAACGCTCTATCCAACTGAGCTACGCACGCTTTTCGGTTAATCAAATTCTATCCCAAAAAAACTTTTTTTTCAAGTTTTCTTAGAAAATTTAAAAGCAGGAGTTATTATGAATTTAAGCGCCTGAAGATATGCTAAACTTAAAATATAAGGAGGAATTAAAAAAATGTTTGAATTGACCGAACGAGAATTAGAAGTATTCAGGTTAATGACAAAAGGTTTAAACAACACGGAAATAGGTGCTACTCTCGGTATAAGCAAGCACACCGCAAAATCTCATGTATGCGTAATTATCCGAAAATTACAGGCTTACAGCAGAAGTGAAGCTACATTTTGGGCCGGCAAGTATAATATATTCTAAAAGATTTTGTTACAATTTGATTGTCTTGAAAAATAGCGATATAATAATATTCGGACCAATTAAAAATGAAAAAAATTTTTATAACGTTAATAATATTATTAATATCAATATTTACCAATTACACATTTGCTCAAGATATATATAAAATCAACGGGGCTAATTTTGACACCTCAAATTCAATGATTGTGCTTAATATTCCTGACGAGTCAACACAACCCGTTTTAAACGAGATTAAGATTATCCGTATGGAAAACCCCTCAAGAGCATATTTTGATATACCTGATTCTATTCTCACAATCCCGCGTCAGAACTGGAAGTTTAATACTAAAGGCGTTACCGAAGTTAAAATCAACCAGTTTAGTACAAATCCAAATGTTGTCCGTGTTGTCATATATTACGATGATGGCTTTAACCCTGCAAATTTGAAATTCCTCAGGATACAGAATAATATTATTATAAAACTTAAAGATCCCTGCTGGGAAGATGAATATTTTCACAGAACTTATCGTGACGAACATTCATCCGCAAGCGATTTTTATGAATACCTGACAGTAGAAGTACCTGATGAAGTTCAAAAAGAATCCGTCACAAACCAGATTGAACAGGCTTTTAATGTATCTACACAACAAACTCCAAAAATGGATACGCCTAATCTTATTAAAAAGAATTTAAAATTAAACACAAAATATTATATAAGCCAGATTACCCCGAAGCCAAACGGCGTTTTGTTAAGCGGTTTCGGCTCCGTTACAATTGAAAAGCCGATGATTTTACAAAATCCGGTAAGAATTGTTTACGATATTCCGAATACTCTTGTAAACCCTGAAATACGCAATACACAGTATCAATTAAATGAAACCGACACGGTTAAAATAGGACAGTTTGAAGTAAACAAAGCTCGTATAGTCATCACGACACCTGATGTTACAAAATATATTCCGGTCTATTCAACGGATAACCAGTCTTTATTAATAGCCAACCTTGATAAATTAGACCATAAGTCTTTATTTAACAATACAAGCGATATAATCTCATATAACACCGAAAAAATAAGCTCTCAAACAAGTTCCATGGTACTATCATTTAACCATCCGATTGTACATGGAATTGACAGGACAAATGCCCGACTTATAGTCTATTTATACAATGTTGCAAGATATAACGAAGATACTTTTACGGATACATACAAAAATACCTATTTTTCACAAAGCAATATAACTTTATTGCCAGGCATAGGCATGAAACTTACTATCCCAACAGAACCTGATACTTTTATTAATACGTATCTCGGTGCCGATAGTAAGACTTTAAAAATTCAGGTCACAACGCCCAAACGTACTAAACCTCCAGCCCAAACTTCTGATGGCAAAAAAATAGTCCTGGATCCCGGACACGGCGGCAGTGATGTTGGAGCAATACGGGAAGATATAACTGAAAAATCAATAACCCTAGATGTTTCAAACAGAGTTCGTGACATTTTGGAGAAAAAGGGTTACAAGGTAGAGATGACACGCGATACCGATAAAACCGTCTCCCTTCAGGAAAGGGTTGCCTTTAGTGAAGAAAAACAGCCTGATATCTTTATAAGCATCCATGTAAACTCAAGCGAAAAACCCGAAATTACAGGCATAGAAACGCATTACTACCGACAGGAAAGTATGTCTTTAGCCCAAACAGTTCATGCTGCTTTAGCAAGTAATATTAAGAGTAAAAATCGCGGATTGTTTAAATCCAAATTTTATGTTATAAATCATACTACAGCACCTGCAATACTAGTCGAAATAGGGTTTATCTCCAATTCAGGAGAAAGAGCAGAACTTGTAAGTGAAAAACGTAAGCAGGCAACCGCAAACGCAATTGCAGAAGGAGTCGAAAATTATTTTAAAGAAAAAAAATAAACCCATAGCTTTTTTTGACTCAGGCGTAGGTGGTTTAACCGTATATGCCAGGTTAAAAGAAATTCTTCCAATGGAGGATTATATTTATTATGGCGATACAAAACACATGCCTTACGGAGAAAAAACAAAGGAAGAATTGCTTGAATACGCGGATAAAATATTTGATTTTTTTATAAAAAAAGATGCAAAAGCCGTTGTTATGGCGTGTAATACAACATCTTCAGTTATTTACGACACAATAAAAGACAAATATAATATAAAAATTTATCCGCTGATCCAATCAGTTTCGAGGTCTATTGCAGGGCTGCCCATAAAAAAGCTTGGGGTTTTTGCAACACCGGCGACAGTAAATTCAAACGCTTACAAAAAAGAGCTTCAAAAATACAATCCTAATATAGAAGTTATTCAGATTGCCTGCCGCGAATGGGTTAGGATAGTTGAAGAAAATAAAATTAATCACCCGGAAAGTATTACACTTGTTAAGAAAAATTTTGACGACATGATGAGTCATAATCCTGAAAAAATAATCCTGGGGTGCACACATTTTCCTTATTTAACGGATATTTTTACAAAGTTTGTATCCAAACATATATTTATAGATCCTTCAACTTATTTTGCCGAATTTATAAAAGATGATTTAATTAAAAATAACTTAACAAGCCGCTCAGGCGGCAACGAAGAAATTTATGTAAGTGCGAACCCTGAAAGCTTTATGCTATCTGCAAAAATGTTTTATGAACTGAAAGAGGCGCCCGTTCTAAAGTGTTTTGACTAAA
Source organism: uncultured Muribaculaceae bacterium (assembly GCA_964470005.1). Classification (GTDB taxonomy): domain Bacteria; phylum Cyanobacteriota; class Vampirovibrionia; order Gastranaerophilales; family Gastranaerophilaceae; genus SIG32. The sequence continues at coordinate 2,938 of CAYYAG010000058.1, read as the reverse complement.
TCAAGACAATCTGAGTATGTATTAACAGCGACTATTTTACCGGACTTATGTAAATTATCATCAGTAATATTTAGAGCCGTTGTATTTTCTTTAACTGCAAACACGGGTATATCACGCTTTAATGCCTCATAGACAGGAATAGAACCCAAACAGTCATACGGCATAACAAGGTAATCCAGCAAGGAAATATTTATATCTCCGTCTATCAAAGGCGCTTTGGAAAGACCAATTAAAATACAGGGCAGAAATGTCGGTGTAATATACTCCGAGGCAGCTTTAGGATTAACAATCGCAGGAGATATTGAATAATCCGCAAATGCCGGTGAATGCGCACACGGAACTCTTAACTCTTTTGATATGTAATGCGACAAAATAGCCTCAACACCGCCTACCGGATCCGTTCCTATCCCATTGGCATAATCAGTGTTATCATCTTCCGGATTGTCAAACATGCACACGATTGCAATCACTTCAGCTCCATGCTTTATAAGTTTTTGGGCGGAAACTTTAAGTGTTTCAATATTTTTTACTCGGCCAACAGATGTGCCCAAATCCGTCATAAAAAACTCCACGCCAACATCTTCACATGTCTTCTCATACCCGATAATATCAATACCATAAACAATTTTTACTGCATTAATAGTGTTAATATGAATATTCAAAACATCCTGCGGAATACTTTTATCAAAAACAACACCTATTTTATTCCCCGCAGATGGTTTAAGCGAAAGGCTCCCCTTGAAGAATTCATTCAAAGTATAGCCTTCAACATAAAACATATTATCCGTAATTCCTGAAAAGCCGCCGGCATTAACAACATTTGGATTAACAATAAGCTTTGAATATTTAGCAAATTTTCCAGCCCAAACACTTGCATCTCCTGCGTAGCCGCCAATTGAGGCACCGATTCCTGTAGGTACAATGAATGCTCCGAGCTTTTCACCTGTATATAACATACTATTATTTTACAACAAAAAATAACCTGTTATTTAAAACCCTTAGGAATAGTTTAAATAAAGTTCTACTGCTCATAGGAAGTGAACTTTAGGAGAATTTTAACATATTACAAACTTTGTTTTTGGGCGCTATTACTATGCACTTCTGCGCATTAAATCAGAAATTTTAACATCTTTTGATGCTTTCAGAACCAATTTCCGCGGTTTCTCAACAGGATCATCTGTCTTAAACTGACACAAGCCGACTTTTATGTCATTACACTCTTTTATCATAAATATATCTTTAAAAAAATTAATTATGTCCTGCATGGGTAAATCTCCTATAGTTTATATAATACATTAAAACTTCCAAATTTGCAAATTTCATTAAACTTTATGTTATATTATTTATGTATGACACCGGGTGAGCAAAATTTGAATAATCTTTATTATAAAACTTTAGATGAAAATTTTAATAAAGCTTTAAGCCTTTTTGAAAGAAAACTCCCGCATGATGAGCTTTTGCAAATGCTAGATCAGGGCAATATTGTTGAAAAACAAATTTCTGCCCTCAAGATTGATTCTATAAAAAACAACAATGAGGCAAAAATACTTGCGAAAAACCTGACCGGACAAGACGGTAAAATTCGCGAAGCTGTTGCCCTAAAAATTTATGAATTGCTTAACCAGGGTTACACAGAATATTTCTATGACCGGGATATATACGATATTCTCTTAAATGCAATTGTTGATGTTAATTCAAATGTTTGCAGAAATATCATATCATCTTTTACTTTTTTAAAAGAAAACAACGATTTTTGCGCATATTTTGCATCAAAACTGATAGATATGACCCGAATTCTGATAAATAAAGTTAAAACTTTTGAATTTCAAGATGGGAAGTATAAAGTAAACAAAGAAGTATTTAAGCTTTATTGGTGCCTTGAAGCAATAGCCCACTTCACAGATTACATTACGAATGATACCCTTAAAAGTATAATTAACGAAACCAAATCAATTAATGAATATACAATCCGCGAAAAAACAGCTAAAATATTAGCTAACACACATAATGATGCCGAACTTTTAAACGTCCGTAATCAGCTTAAGCAAGATAAGAACTACTATGTAAGGCGTTTTTAAGCTTGATTTTGTAATACATGAAGTTTTGTTAAGTGGTTTTTAACAAATTCACGCACAAAAGGCAATTTTTTTCACATGAAATTTTTTATATAAATACAAGGGGAACAAATATAGGAGTTATGACTATGGCAAGAGTACTTATTTCAATGCCCGAAAAATTTTTGGACGAAATCGATTCAGTGGCTACAAGTGAAAATCGTACACGTTCAGAGTTAATAAGGGAAGCGTTAAGATCATATATGTACAGATCACAAATTAGAAATACCGGAAAAGCAGCAACAAATGCCGAACTTTTGGAAGCACTCTTGGGCTAGGTCATAGAAAAGGATAGGGGAAAAATGAAGGATTATGCAACAGCAACTTTAGAAGAATATTTTGCACTGCCGGAAAACAATTCAAAAGATGTTTTAGCGTTACCGGCCAGGGCAATTGATGAATTAGAAGCAGCAAAATATTCAAAAAACCGTTCAGAACTTGTCACCAAAACATTGAAAAAATACCTCATCAATACCAGACAAGCCAGCACAAACGCTAAAATTGTTGAAGCACTTCTAAGTTAATTATTAAACAAAAAAAGAACCTGAACAATAAAGTTCAGGTTCTTTTTTATACATAAATTATTATGCAATAATTTTATCAACAACACCAGCGCCAACAGTACGTCCGCCTTCACGAATAGCGAATCTCATACCTTCTTCAATAGCAACAGGTGCAATCAATTCAACTGTCATAACAACGTTGTCGCCAGGCATAACCATTTGTCCATCGAACTGGATAGAACCTGTAACGTCAGTTGTTCTGATATAGAATTGAGGTCTGTAACCAGGGAAGAATGGAGTGTGACGTCCGCCTTCTTCTTT
>CAYYAG010000057.1:0-6378 GCA_964470005.1 uncultured Muribaculaceae bacterium | reverse complement strand
GAATTACCCTTATTCGTAACACTGGATAACGCCTGTATTGCCATAAACACTCCTTGCTTTTAGTACACTTTTCCATATAAAGCGCCTAAAAACCTTTTTTGCTACCATTATTATTTTTTTTTAAATTCACTAACCTTTGTGCCAATTATATCAATGTTTTTGGGTTTTGTAAAGAGTTGTACACAAATTTAATGTATCTTAACGATATCTCTAAATTTTATTTGTACTTGTAATCACTAAATGTTTGTAATACACTTATTGTGTGTAAAATTTTTAAGAAGGAGAACTCAAATGAGTGAAAGAAAATTAGTTGGAACAGAGGAAATGTTTAAAAAAGCATTGGCCGGCGGTTACGCTATTGGTGCTTACAACGTTAACAACATGGAAATCTTACAAGGTATTGCAGAAGCTGCTGAAGAAACTCAGTCCCCCATTATTCTACAGGTTTCTGCAGGTGCAAGAAAATATGCTAACCAAACTTATTTGTTGAAACTCGTTGAAGCAGCATTGGCTACAACAACTGTTCCTATAGCTTTACACCTCGACCACGGTGCTGATTTTGAAATTTGTAAAGCTTGTATTGACGGCGGATTTTCATCTGTAATGATTGACGGTTCAAGATTCCCGCTTGAAGAAAATATTAAATTGACTAAACAGGTCGTAGACTACGCTCACCCGCGCGGAGTTTCAGTTGAAGCTGAACTCGGTAAGCTTGCAGGTGTTGAAGATGACGTTAAAGTTCACGCTAAAGATTCAACTTATACCGACCCGGAAGAAGCTGCAAGATTCGTTAAAGAAACAGGCTGCGACTCTCTTGCCGTTGCTATAGGTACTTCTCACGGTGCTTACAAATTCAAAGGCGAAGCTAAACTCGATTTCGAAAGATTGGCAGCTATTAAAAAAGCAGTTAATGAAGCTGTAGGATATGATTATCCGTTGGTTCTTCACGGATCTTCATCAGTTCCTAAAGAATTCGTTGAAAAGTGCAACAAATTCGGCGGTAACTTACCTGATGCACAGGGCGTGCCTGAAGAAATGCTCGCTTATGCATCTAAACACGGCGTTGCAAAAATTAATATTGACACTGATTTGAGACTTGCAATGACTTCAACAATCAGAGAATTCTTTGTTGAACATCCGGAAAAATTCGATCCTAGAGAATATATGGGACCGGGCAGAACCGCCGTTAAAGAAATGGTTATCCATAAAATGCGCGACGTTTTAGGTACTGCAGGACATGCGAAAGACTAAATCGTATTTTATTTACCAAAAAGACCGCTTTTTCAAGCGGTCTTTTTTATATGATTAAACTCACACTATGCTATTGAGTCTTGTTGGCAGACTTTGTCCCGTCTGTTGCAATCCTACAGAATATCCGCCTTATTGTTCACCGATTTTTTCGCCCTTTAATCCAAGATTAGGCGCATCCTTTTTTAATACTTTTCATCCGCCGCAAATTTAGCATCAAAAGTAACCCCATCTGTTGACATAATATCCAATGTTTATTTAAAATCCCTTATGTACTTTTTAAAATTTTTCGGAAGAAATTATTTACGCCAAAAGATGCACTCCTGCCATACTATACTGGCATTATAACTGGGTTTCAGCCCTTTTTAAGTTCACATTTACATTACAAACGACAAAAAAAGGGGCGAACTGTTTCGCCCCCTGCTTTTTCATACTTCAAATATTTTTATACCACTACTTCTTCAAAAAGTCCGGAATTTCGATATTTGTAAAGCTTGGTGAAACTTCCGGAATAGAAGTTCTTCTCGGCTGGTTAAATGCACCTGTACTTGCAAAGAAGTCAGCAGCATTTAACTGTCTTGTTTCAGTTTTTTCTTCAACTGGCTGACTTTTCAGCTCAAAACCGGTAGCTATAACCGTAACCTGAATTTCGCCCTGAATATTTTCATTAACTGCAGTACCTATAATAACTGTTGCATCATCAAGGACAGCATCATGAATAATATTTGCAGCATCAGTAATTTCGTGAAGTGTCATATCCGGACCGCCTGTTATATTAACTATAACCCCGGATGCGCCGTTAATTGAAGTTTCCAGCAATTGAGAGTTAATAGCGATTTCAGCAGCCTTAATAGCTCTGCCTTCGCCCTGTCCGCGACCGATACCCATAAGCGCTGAGCCTGATGCCTGCATAACATTTTTAACATCGGCAAAGTCAACGTTAATAAGTCCGGGAACAGTAATAATATCAGATATACCCTGAACACCTCTCAACAAAACTTCATCAACAATAATAAATGATTCGGTTAAGGAAACTTGTCTGTCGACAACCTGAAGTAATTTATCGTTAGGAATTACAATAACGGCATCAACAGCTTCTCTGAGCTTTTCCAAACCTTGAACAGCCTGATTTTGTCTTTTCTTACCTTCCCAAGAAAACGGTTTTGTAACAACAGCAATTGTTAAAATACCGAGTTCTTTTGCGATTTTTGCAACAACCGGAGCAGCACCTGTACCTGTTCCGCCGCCCATACCGGCTGTGATAAATACCATATCCGCACCTTCAAGGGCATTTGTTATTTCCTGTTGTGCTTCTTCTGCGGCTTTTTCACCAATTGACGGATCTCCGCCGGCTCCAAGACCATTTGTAGAAGATGCACCTAACTGAATTTTATTCTTAGTCTGACCGTATTCCAAAACCTGTAAATCTGTATTCATCAGCCAGAATTCAACACCTGACAATCCGGCTTTAATCATTCGGTTAACAGCGTTACCTCCGCCCCCGCCTACACCGACTACTTTAATATTTGTAGGGTTAATTGGAGACCTGTTAATGGGATTGCTTGTTGTGTCATCTTTTTTAGCAAAGATATCTGATACGAAATTTTCCACTATTTTTACCTCTTATATATTGATTATTACTTATTTTCGAGTTATTTTTACCCGCATCGACTAAGCGGGTTCGACAATAATATAATAACATAGTATTTTAAATAGAAAAAAAGTACAATAATTTCCATGCCAATTATGAACAAAAGTTAATAAAATTTTAAAAATTTTAGTTAATATTGGCAGGAGAAACGCCCCAGTGAAGCTTATTTCTCAACACAGAATAAAACTCCGTCCCGTCCAAAAGCGCCAATTTAGCAGCGTATTCCGATTTTCTAACTTCGATTTCTTTTGCAAATTTATAAAACTCCTGACCATCTGTAGACACAACATAATTTGTCAAGTCTTTATCGGAACAAATTGTAACAATTTCATTATCAGGAATTACAATAGGTCTCGCCGTAAGTGTATGCGGGCAAATCGGAACAATGACAAAGGCATTCAACTTTGGAGAAATAACCGGACCGCCGGCAGAAAGTCCATATGCTGTTGATCCTGTAGGTGTTGTAACAATAATTCCATCTGCAAGATAGTCACACACAAGCTCTCCGTTAATTTTTAATGAAAAACGAGATGTCCTGCCTGTTGTTGTTCCTTTTACAACAAAATCATTCAACGCTATTTTATCACCGCTTTGGAGCATAATTCTTTTTTCAATATGATATTGACCTTTCAAAATTTTTTCAACAGAGCTTTTAATATTTTCTTCTGATGATTGAGACAAAAAACCCAGACGCCCCATATTTATCCCGAAAATCGGAGTAGATGTTTTTGCGTAAAATCTTGCGGCTTTCAAAATTGTTCCGTCACCTCCGATTACAAATACAAAATCGTAACCGCTTTTTAATTCATCTATATCAAGAACATCCGCCGTATAATTTTTGGCAGTCAAAATACTTTTCAGCTCACCCAAGACTTCCACAGAATGCTCAATAGTTTTGTTATAACAAATTGCAAAGTTGTTCATACAACCCTTATAACATAAAATAATAAAAAAGGGAATTTTCATTCCCCTTTATTACAACTATCTCTTCTCATTCCCAATGAATCTATTGTTAATCTCCTATTGTAAAGGAGCTCTCCACAAAGAATCATTAAATTTATTTTGATTTGCATTCAATTCCACAGACAAAGTTACATTGCTCGGTGTGAATACAAATACCAACTCACCAACTTTTTGGGGTTTTCCATTTAATGCATGAGCAGCACCGCAAACAAAATCAATTGTACGTTGTGATTGTTCTTTGTCTAAAAGATGAAGGTTTAAAACAATTGTTTTTCTGTCTTTTAAATATTGAACAACACTTGCTGCATCATCAAAAGAACGTGGCTCCATAACAATTACTTCATAGCCTCTAAAGTTAGGATGATTTACAACTTTTAAGTCATTTGTTCTGTCAACATTTGTCTGATATGAATATTTTGGATCAACTGCAAGGTTATCCTGAATTTCATAGCTGTCACCCATCTCTTCAGCCATTTCATCAAATATTGTTTCTCTCGGCTCAAAACCTCTTACTAAAAAATCAACTACCGATTTAATTTTGTCTGTTACTACTGCCACCGTTATTCCTCCGTTTATTTAAATAATTTTCTACCAATTCTTAACATTGTTGAACCCTCGCGGGCCGCTATTTTGTAGTCCTGACTCATACCCATAGATATATCATTGAGTTTACAGCCAAATTTTTTTTCAAGATCATCTCTAATCTTACGTATCTCACTAAAAAGTCCTGACAGCACATCTTCAGGCGCACCCAGCGGTGCCATATTCATAACTCCGCTGACATCAAGATTACTCAGCTTTGTTATTTGCGGAAAAGCATCAAAAACTTCCCCTTTTGAAAATCCGAATTTTTGATTTTCACAAGCATTATTTATTTGAATTAAAATCTTTTGAGTTTTCCCGACTTTACGTGCTTCTTCAGAAATCTTTTCTGCAAGCTTTACGGAATCCACAGAATGTATATAATCAAAAACTTCTATTGCTTTCTTAACTTTGTTGGTTTGCAGATGCCCTATTAAGTGAAATTTAGAATTTTTTCTTATTTCCTGCGGCAGATTGTTAATCTTTTCTAATGCCTCAATTACTCTTGATTCTGCGAAATCCCTTAACCCAGCATTAAATGCTTCAATTATGGCATTCCCGTCAAAATACTTTGTAACTGCAATGATATTTGGTCTATAAGGTGCAATTTCTTCTTGTATTTGTAAAAGATTTTTTTTGATTATTTCTTGCATTATCTTCACTCCTACAAGAAACCGCCCATTAATTAGAGCATAATTTAATTTTACTCTAACCGTCCTGGGTGGACAACTATTTTATTTTTGAGCTTCTCACCCCCTTTTTATCAACTCCCGAAAGCATGATTTTGACATGATTTCAGCCTTAATTAATATTTCTTAATTTTTGGTTACAATTTGTAATACAACTGTCTTACGGGCATGCCTGCCATGCCATTTTGTTTACAATTTGTAAAAGTCCGGTAATAAAATTGGGATTTATGTTATAAGGATAAACCTTTTTTGAATAAAAATTATCCTGCATTTATATGAGATTTTGTAAAAATAATATTAGCTTTTCAAAAAGTTTTCATTACGTCTGCAAAAAATTATTATGACAAATTTAAATTTGGTTTTGTGCTATAATTATATTAAGGAGAAAAAATGCTTCGAGGACCGTTTTTAGACAGAAACTGGATGGGACAAAATCCAAATTACGAAACATCCGATATAATTATGCTTGGATTACCGTTTGACGGTACAGTATCATACAGACCGGGTTCAAGGTTCGCACCGGAACAGATACGACTTGCAAGCTGGGGACTGGAAGAATATTCCCCGAATTTTGACAAACATCTGACAGATGTAAATTTCCATGATGCCGGCGATTTGGAATTACCCCTCGGAAATACCTATAAATCGCTTGATGTTATTGAACAAAATGTTGAAGATATTTATAAAGACGGTAAAAAAGTTTTCAGCATAGGCGGAGAACACCTCGTAACACTTCCGGAAATCAAAGCCGTATCAAAATTCTACAAAGATTTGGCAATAGTACATTTTGATGCCCATACGGATTTGCGTGAAGAATATTTGGGTGAAGAAATGTCACATTCTGCCGTAATCCGTCACGCATCAAAAATCGTTGGGCCTGAAAATATTAAACAAATAGGAATTCGCTCAGGAATGAAAGAAGAATTTGAGTTTATGAAAGAACATCAAACTCTTATTCATAAATTTGAAGAACTTGATACTTTAAAAAATAAAAAAATATTCATTACAGTTGATTTAGATGTGTTGGATCCTTCTGTAATGCCTGGCACAGGAACACCGGAATGCGGCGGAATGCAATTTAATGAGCTTATTGAATGGTTTAAATATCTCAAAAATTTTGACATAATCGGAGCTGATGTTGTGGAACTTGCACCGGACTATGATGCTTCTGGTGTTTCTACAGCAGTTGCAACAAAAGTCATCCGAGAACTTTTAATGATAATGTAAAATCGGTCGGAGATTAAC
>CAYYAG010000056.1:0-6517 GCA_964470005.1 uncultured Muribaculaceae bacterium | reverse complement strand
GGCATTATGATTTTAGGAAGACGAATTGAAGTAACTGTAGTTTCATCTGTATCGTAATTAATTACAAACTTACCGCACTGACCTAATGCAGAAGCGGTTGCAATAGCTTGCCATTCTGTTTCTGTACAAACCAGAGACGGATAAAGCGCTGCTGCTGATTTAAGTTTATTTATAAATGCCTGTGTGTTTGAATTATTGTCTAGTGTTGAACCGTTTAAATACCTACGTAAGCCCTTACTCTCATCTATTCCTAATGCCGCTATCCCGATGTCGCCTATTTCCAAGCCGCCACCGCCAGCTAGTGATATTTCTGACCACTTAGTTCCATCTGTTAGTGGATTGCCAATATTACCATCAATAAGTGATAAATATATTGTCACTTCACCATTATCATCTATATTAAATACTATTGACTTACTATTATACGTCTCACTTTCATCATAAAGAACAGCACCTCTATATAAGTCACTCACGCCATTTATAGAGTAGTTTAACCCTTTATAGGTATCATCTATAAATTTGTTTAAATTGTCTCCTGCCAGTACATCCGGATCTACAGGATCAAAGCCGTTTTGAATTTTTTCCTCCAAAAAATCCGTTTTTTGTCCGTTTACCGCAAATGCTTCAGGGATACTAATTTCTGGTTTTTCTGGTTTCGTCATAATTTCCCGCCTTTCAATTAATTATCTACCGTTGCGTTTTGCCGCAAGCCAAGTGACTACCCGTTCATCGCAATCCTTTTTCTTGGCAATTACATATATGGAACACCCAGTAAATATATCCGTAACACCGTTATTTAAGTCTCTTATAATTAACGTATCCTCAAGGTTATACAAATTATCCTGTTCTAATATCGGGTAAGATAAACTCAAAGGCTGAAATGTTGCTGTTATCAGCCAGCTGCGTTTATTATTCGGGACAGTGAAGTATTCTCCAAAAATTCCATATACTATACTGCTGCTTGACATATGCTGCGGCTGTTCTATCTCTACTTTTTTGGAGCCAAATCCGGATAAAGTCAAGCCGCGCCAAACCAATTCCACATTTTTTATATCATACACCATAATTAACCTCTGTTTATTGAATTTTGTATATCAACTTTTCCGTAAACTGTTCTTATGCTTGCAACTACATTCAATGTCAAGCTTGTCTTGTCAAATTCCATTTTAAAGTTATCTACAGATAATACTCCGTTAACACCATTAATCTGATTTTTGATATCATATTCCAGGAACTCTTCATGCCTGAGTCCATAAGCATAATCAATACCCTTGGTATAGTCCAACACCCAATCGCCATAAAAAGTATTCAACGCAATAATTATATGCTGTTTAACTTCATCAATTCCGTTAGATAGCTGAAAATCTCCGTTTCCCATGGGCAACCGGTTATTCTGCATTAATATATCCATTATTTATCTCCTTATATCACTCCACCCGTCGGACTTCCGTTATTGCCATTGGAGTGCGTGTGTTCAAGAAATTTCTTACCGTCGATTGTAGTATCACTGCCAATATTCACAGAACTTGCGCTGATTTCAACTGTGCCACCAGTAATTGCAATACTTTCATCCGTAATATTTATGACAGCCCCGCTCGTTGTACCAATTACCAGATCTCCGGCAGGAAACAAATATTGCGATGCGGAAGGATAAAAACCTACTGAAAACATACCGTCATTAATATCGTGGCATCTATTATCCGGGTATTTTTGGCTTGTACCGTTATAATAATCCGTTACATCATTGTCAAAAAATCTTACCGTCCCGCAATCACCTATACTTAACCCCATAAATATATATGCATTTTGGGTCTGTAAATGTTTTACGGGTACATTATAAAGACAATCGGCCGTATTATTATCATAATATTCTATATCAACAGAATATTGTGAGTTTACTTTTACAATTTTACAGGGTTTTTCAACCAACATTGCCGAAGAAAATCCGTTTAATATATCATCTAAGCTTTCATCAAATGTTCTCATCTTTACACCGTGATTTCTGTTATTACAGCCCTACCGTAATTATTTCCAAATGAGTGAACCTGCTTTACCAAACACAATCCAGAAAACCCGGTGAAATTACACTTTACGGAGGCATTCGGATTAATGTAAGGAATAAAGTTGGTAGTTATTACCGTTTCATTTGTTCCAATACGGCGTGGCTGCATTGAATTTTCACTATTTAATTCCACTGCAGTTTCCTCAATCGGCTCATCGTTCTTTGATACGATATGTACAAGTCCATTTTGAATGCTGAATTTCACATCCAGGAGTCCGCATACTTTTTGCAATACAACATGTGCAAAACCGATTGCTTTATATCCGTTGTATGATCGTTCGGGAAGATTCGGGGTAAACATTCCGATACCAAGCCCCATAGCATTTATACAGTCTTTTATTATTACAGTTGTACTGACTTTATCCCGATAATTCTTGTTTATAAATGCACCTGTACAACTCTGTTTTCCATCAACAAGTTCCAGATATATCGGAATATCAGCAGACATACTGTCAGATCTTCTTATAATGGTGTTAATATTACCTCTAAAGACAAGTATTGGTTCATCTTCACCATACCCTGCAAAAATACAAACTTTATCATCTTTTTCTGCAAGATTCTGATATCGTGTGTCATCAAGATTCCAGATAGTTATTGATGCTTTATTATTCTGTGCCGTATTTGACTTTTTAATATCAAAATCAATGTCCAATCCGGTAATTTCAATAATGTCACCTGATTCAGACTCTGTTTTTATACTTAAATTAAAATCTAAAGACTTTTCATCACTCATAAATTATTCTTCTTCCGTATATAAAAGATAATAGTCCGAATGCAAGTTGTCCTGCGACGGCTCTGTAGTCAGGCCATATTTATTTATCAAAACAAGTGAACCTGTTATAATATCACTATCCTTAACACGCTCAATGAGATTACTGGAAAGCGTAAGCCCCCTACCCTTCACAAGATAATTATTCAGATTATTTTCTATTAAATAAATATCCAATAAACAAAAAGTTCCACACCATTCAAAATGAAACATATATTCCATGCCGTTTATATTATAGGACTGGCGTACATTTGGTTTATTTGAAAGATTTGGTAAAGTTAGTTTATTCATAGTTTACACCACCGTTTGCGAATTTGTATAACCTCGTTTTAATATAAAATCATCGAGTGCCACCGTTAATGCTTCTTTGACAGCATCGCCGACTTCCTTTGGGGAGCCGCCCGCGGCATTTATCTGAATTGCGCCCTGCGAAATATTAAGTGTCAATGGATTACTGCTATAATCATTTTCAGATGCAGTTGAATTCAATTTAAATGTGCTGGCAGAATTACCAATATTTCTATCCGCTAACGGTAAGAACTCCGAATTTGTTGATGACACGCTGTCAACAGAAAACATATCCCTCATAATGTTTGAAGAATCCGAAATGCTACTGTGAATAGAAAAAATATTTCTTACAAAATCATCCGCCAGCAGATTCTTTGTCCTTAAAAAATTACTTTTCTGCAAATTCAATATATTTTCACTTTTTAACGAAGCTGGCTTTACTCTATTATGTGACGATAAAAAAACTTCCTGATTTTTATCTTGATTAATAAAACTGCCCACATCTGTATTAATCACCGGAGGTGAAGTATTATACGGATGAAATATATTTTCCAAGCTGCGTGATTTTTTTGAAAAAAAGAACTCACCGGAATTTGAATTAAAGAAAAAAGGAAACTGACTTACAACTTTTGAGAAATTCTTTATAAAGCTGCTCTTTTTCTTAGGAACAGTCTCTAACATTCCGACACTTTCTTCATAAGGTTGAAATCCTTCGCCGTTTATGCTATTTGATATAGCAAAAGAATTTGCTGTTTTTGGCGGAACTTTTCCGGCAATTTGATTCGTGATTTTATTTCCCTGACTTTTTTCAGGTACAAAAAAGATTTTTTTCAAGGAATCTGATAAATTTTTTGCTGATTTTTCTGCTTTGAGACCAGAACTTTCAAGCTTCTCAAACCCCGAATCATCAAAATCAGATATGATTTTTACTAATAATTTTTCAAGTACCACTTATTCTCCTCATTTCTTTAAGTTTCAATGCAATTTTGCGAACCCTCATGGCAAAAATATACCCTTGCTGTGGGGTCATATTTATAAGTTCGGATAGTCCCACGCCAATACCAATCTGTTTACTAAGCATAAACATATTAACAACACAATTTATAACATACGCTTTTATTTTTGTAGCTGTGCGTTTAGGCTTGTAAACAGCATCAATAATTTGCTTTCCACACGGGAGATCAGAGCTTGTGTCCACTCTGTCGGAAACAGTGCGGACAAACTCGTAAAATTTCCCAGATTCATCCTTATAAAATTAAAGCAAACCACTCTGTAATCGACAAATCCAACCTCTTGCCAGTGTATTTCCCACTCAAGACTATCAAGTTTTTTACCGTCTATCCTAAGATGTTCACGGTTTAAAGCAAGATTGGAGATAAACTTTAATTCCTCACGATTAAAAACATCTTTACACGAGTTATAAAGTGCTTTTAAAAGTTCACTATCCGACAGGTCATTTGCCACACAAGCTAAAAGACACGTCAAAAAGGGATAAACCTTTTCTTCTGCAATAAATCCAAGAGTCGTAAATTCTTCAAAATATAGCGGTTCTGTTTCATACTTATGACCGCCGACAATACATTCTAATGTCATATTTTCCTTTCTGTCAGACTAAAAAATATCGGGTAAAAAGACTGCTACACTATAAAACCAGAAACACCTAATACACACACTAAACCATGCCGAATTGGGGTGTACCCCAATTCGACTATTTCCCGTTTCTGGTAAACGCATTCCAGGTTACAATTCTTGTAGAACTGTCTTGCTCTCCGGAAATATTCATAATCACACAATCTGAAAAAGTATCTGTAATTCCGGTATTCAGGTCACGAATTACAAGTGTATCTTCCGTATTATTCAAATTATCTTCAATAAGTACCGGCAAAGAAGCACTATCAACCTTAAAAGATCGGGTAATCTGCCACTGCCGCTGATTATTAATAATATTCAAACCTTCCCCTTGAATACCTTTATAGGCTGTAAAACTGTCATTCTGCTGAGTTATATTATATGCGTGATCATCACCTGTTCCGGTTAATGTCATACCTCGCCATACAAATTGAATATTTTTTGCATCATATACTGCCATTTTATTTTTCCTTTCATTATTCTTCACCTAAAATCTGTTCTATCTGTTCATCAGTAGGATCGACATAGAACAAGAAATCAACTTGTTCCCCAACAATTGCATCGTAATAGTAACCGGTAAGCTTAAATTTTTTCGCATTATATGCTTCTGTATCAGTATTCATAATACTATCCGATCCTGTCCTTATAGGGGTTACTTTCAATTCATAACCTGTTTGATCAGCAGTTGTAGCAATTACAAGGTTATATGTCTGAAAGCTTCGAAACTGTTTTTCGGCCAAAGTTAAAAGTAAATTATTTCCTGTTTCATCATAAATCGGTTTCTGATTAAAGAATTCCAACGCCATCAATCCCATTGATTTTTTAATATAATGCATAATCATCTGACGTTGCCTAAGCTCACCACCGAGCATTCTGGAACCAATTACCCAATTGTAGCCAAAGCTGTCTGTTTCCCCTCCGTCAACAGGCGATACATTTGTGTAATAAGCCACATTATTTGAATTCATTTCGGAAATTTCAGAGCCGGAATAAGTTTCAGGTAAAATTCCGGTTAGCTGTGTAAACTGAGCCGAGCCATCTTTTCCGCCGAAGTAACCACAAGTAGAAGTTGAAGCAATAGCTGATGCAATCGGATCAGATGCATTTTTTCTAAAAATTCCGTAAGCATAATTATTTTCACCTGCTACTATATCAGCCACATCAGAAACATCAGTTACTACAAAGTCGCAAAATCTGTCATTTGTAAGACACCAATCCGCAGCAGACTTAATATCTTCCGCATTTCGAGATACAGGTACTACTTTAACAAATTTCCCATCAACGGATTTTGCATTATCAAGAGCGTCTGCAACTGTTTCTTCTGCATCTTGCTCCGCAATCATTAAATACTGAATCTGTGAAGTTGTCTGTGTATTATTTTTTTGATTAAAAATAGCATTAGCCTCCAGCGCGAACTGGGATGTAGGCTTAAAATCTGCAATTACTTCATCGTAAGATGAATATTTTTTAAGCCCGGCAGTGTCAAACTCAACTTCATCCTGCAAATCATCTGTAGTAATTTTACCCACGAGCAGCACATTTTTAAAATATTCTTCCAAACTTCTTCCATCCGGAAGTTTAAAAAGAATACTGATTAAATTGTCATAAACACTCATTTTGTTCTCCTTTCTTTTTCAGGTAATATTTTGAACTTTTTTATATTATTTGCGTTATAAGTTAAAATTCTATTTCTTCCAGATAAACTCCGTCGCCCAATACCTGTTGAATGTATGAAACTGTATTTTGCGTAAGTATCAATGCATCTCCCA
>CAYYAG010000055.1:0-6556 GCA_964470005.1 uncultured Muribaculaceae bacterium | reverse complement strand
CTTTGAACAATAATCTTGGGAGGAGATTTGGGGATAGTTGTACATGCATGATAATTCAAGCATGCCAAATATGTTACATGTGTAGAACAAAAATTAATAAAACTTTACATTTGCTTGATTTTATATTATAATATATGCATGAGAAAAAGCATGCGAATTTTAATAATCAATGGCGTGAACCTTAATATGCTTGGTTTTAGAGAGCCGGAGCAATATGGAAACATTACCCTAAAAGAATTGGAAAAAGAGCTCCATGCGTTTTCTTTTGGGCTTGGAATTGATATAGAAACCTATCAAAGCAACTCCGAAGGTGAGCTTGTCGAAAGAATACAACAGGCCAGAGAGCATTTTGACGGTATTATTCTAAATGCCGGGGCATATACTCATACGAGTATAGCTATACGTGACGCAATTACAACAGCCGACATTCCGGTTGTAGAAATACACATGTCAAATATCTACAAAAGAGAAAACTTTCGGCATGAATCACTGATAGCACCGGTATGCATAGGGCAAATAGCCGGCTTCAAAGCTGACAGCTATAAATTAGGATTAAAAGCTCTGGTTAATTATTTAACAGCTAACGGGAATTAACAATTAAAGAAAAAACTCATCCGCAAATGCACCCATAAGCTCGGCAGCTTCAACCGGTGATTTGCCGTATTCTTCACAAAGCTGGAAAAATTCAAGAGACTTTTTAACCACATCCGGATTCTTAAACAATAACTCCATATCTTTCTTTGCAGCGGATTTTGCGACCTGAGAGCGACCAATAACTTCCGATGGCATCTTACCTAAATCAGTAACTTCAGAGCCTTCAACAGGAAGGATTTCAGGTTGCATATTTATATCTTTTTTTATAGGTTGAATACCCTGCAAATTAATGTTACTTGGATTTGATGTATTATTGTTTACTTCTCTCATAAGTATCACCTTTCTAGGTTTTTACCCAATCTCGCATATCTTTTATTTTAAAACTTGAAAAGGATTTTTTTTGCTAGTTAGCCACGAAAAAAATTACAAAAATTAATATAGTTTATTATTAAATGTTTGCGATATTTTTTTTATGCTATTATGGATTATATAATAATAAAGGAACTATTGCAAATTATGAACTTAATTAATGTATTTAGAGATTTTTTTTACGGATTAAATTTTAAAAAGGTAGTAAAGAACCTTCCTGACGCGGTTTTAATAGTTGAAACCGACGGAAGAATATCTTGGGTTAATGACAAAACAACCACCATTTTTGAAGGCGGAAGACGACTTATTAAAAGCTATAACTTTGATGATTTGGTAGATAAAGGTCGGGAAAAAATTGAAAAATCAATTACTACAAGGACTCCAATCATAGCAGGAGCTTTCACGCCTACGGCAAAAGAGTTTTTTATAGAATTAAATGCCAAAATATGTAATGGCCGTTACATTGTAACCATACGCGACATCACTGCTATGACAAATGTTTTGAGCAATGCTGAACAAACAAGCCAGTTTAATAAAGAAAAGAATGCGATGATTGTGAAACTTTCAAATGAAATCAAATCTCCAATAACGTCAATTGTAGGATTTTCTCAGGCACTGCTTGACGGTCTTGGCGGTGAAATTACCGAAAAACAAGATAAATATGTTAGAATAATTAATAAAAATTCAAACGATTTATTGCATTTTATAGATAAATTTATTGAATTTTCATATGCAGAATCAACATTATATGAATATGATTACCAAACTTTTGACATTGTAAATTCAATCCAAAACATACTCCGAGCAAACGATTTAGCAGTTTCAAACAAAGGATTGACAGTCAACTTTGATTATGAACAAGTTGCAAAACGCGCAATTTTCTCTGATGAAAAGACATTAAAAACAATTATTCAAAATCTTTTTGAAACATCAATAAAATTGACCGATACAGGCTCAATTTCTTTCAGAATATTCTATCCGGAGCCTGAGATGATAACGAAATTGAAAGTTTTTGACAACTATAAAGAAAACTCTTTAATACAAATATCCATAACAGATACCGGTATTGGCTTGCAGGAGATGGAACTGGACGGACTTTTCGAACCATATAACCAGCTTGACAGAACTAATAAGAAAAATATTGTCCGTTCAATAAGCCTTGGCACCGCAAATATACTTGCAAGACGTATAAACGGCATTGTGTGGGCAGAATCTGAAGTTATGAAGGGTACAACTTTTAATATAATAATTCCAATTGAAAAGAATTTTCATGAGTAATGTTGTTTTAAAAAATGTAACTAAGATTTATGATAAAAATGTTGTAATTAACAACATAAATCTGGAGGTAAAAGATAAGGAATTTGTTGTTCTTGTCGGGGCTTCAGGGTGCGGAAAGTCAACAATTCTGCGGATGATAGCAGGACTTGAAGAAATCACATCGGGCGAAATTTTTATCGGGGATAAAAGGGTTAATGATATTCCGCCCAAAGACCGTGATATAGCCTTTGTTTTTCAAAGTTATGCACTATACCCGCACATGACTGTTCGGGAAAATATTGCCTTTGGATTAAAAATGCGAAAAGTTGACAAGAAAATTATTGAACAAAAAGTTATAGAAGCTGCTGAAATTCTTGATTTGACGGATTACTTGGACAGAAGGCCAAAACAATTATCCGGCGGCCAGCGGCAGCGCGTAGCTTTAGGCCGGGCAATCGTCCGCAACCCAAAAGTATTCCTAATGGACGAGCCGTTATCAAATTTAGATGCCAAACTTCGAGTTCAGATGCGCTCTGAGATTAAAAAATTACATGAAAAACTTCAGACAACCTTTATATATGTCACCCACGATCAAACAGAAGCTTTAACAATGGGAGATCGAATTGTCGTACTAGATAAAGGTATAATACAACAGGTAGATACTCCGGAGGAAATTTATAATAATCCTGCTAACACTTTTGTTGCAGGTTTTATAGGATCACCTCAAATGAATTTCATTGAAGGAAAGGCCTTAGGACTTGATGAGAGTATATTATACGGAGTTCGACCGGAAAAAATGATAAACAACGGCAATATTAAAAAAACTGTTAATGTTGAAATTACTGAACTTTTAGGGAGCGAGAAAATTGCATACTTCAATATAGGCGACAGAAAATGCAGCGCAAAACTGCCTTCAAGCTACAAGTTTGATAAAACCCTTGAATTAAGTATCCATGAAAAAGACCTTTACAGATTTGACCCAAACGGGGTTCGTATATAAGAAAAAAAATTAGAAACGGTCTAAGACTTATGTTCTTTTAGCAAAAATCTAATAGCAAAGGATTCAAACTACGGCTATATGCAGATAGTTTATGTTTAGATAGCCCTATTAATCCAAAATACTGCGCTGGAGATAACTTTAAATGCTGAAATGCCGCATGGCATAGTTATTTTTACCATATAATATGTCCGTATTTATGTAAAGATTAGTTTAAAATTGGGATTATATAATGTTTTTGTGCTATAATACAGTTACAGGGAGTAGAAGGAGAAAATTTTGAGCCAGCAGAATATTTTTAATGACGGGAAAATTGTTCCGGTAAATATACGAGAAGAAATGAAGCGTTCATACATTGATTACGCAATGAGTGTAATTGTAGGCCGTGCGCTGCCAGATGTAAGAGACGGGTTAAAACCTGTTCACAGGCGTATTTTATACGCAATGAATGAACTTGGTATGACACCGGACAAACCTTTCAAGAAATGTGCACGTATAGTCGGTGAAGTACTTGGTAAATACCATCCGCATGGTGATACTGCTGTATATGAAGCTTTAGTGCGTATGGCTCAGGACTTTTCAACAAGATATCTGACTGTGGACGGACATGGAAACTTCGGATCAGTTGACGGTGACGGAGCTGCCGCAATGCGTTATACAGAAGCACGTATGCACAAGATTACCCAGTCAATGCTTGCTGATATTGATTGTGAAACAGTAGAATTTGAACCGAACTTTGACGGATCTCTGCAGGAACCTTCTGTTTTACCGGTAAGACTTCCTATGCTTTTATTAAACGGGTGTTCCGGTATTGCAGTAGGTATGGCAACAAATGTTCCTCCTCATAACCTTTGTGAAATCGTAGACGGCACTGTTGCATTAATTGATAACCCTGATATAACAGTTGACGGTCTTATGGAATACATTAAAGGTCCTGATTTTCCGACTGCTGCAACAATTATAGGCTTAAACGATATAAGACAGGCTTACGAAACCGGCAGAGGCTCAATTAAGATGTCTGCTGTTGCAAGCTTTGAAGAAATTGCCGGCGGAGGCGGAAGACAGGCAAGAACAGCTATTGTGGTTACTGAAATTCCTTATCAGGTTAATAAATCAATGCTTATTGAAAAAATAGCAGAACTTGTTAAGGAACAAAGAATTAACGGCATCTCAGATATTCGTGACGAATCCGACCGCGAAGGTATGAGAATCGTTATTGAGCTTAAACGTGATGCAAAACCTGATGTTGTAAAAAATAATTTATTTAAATATACACAACTTGCAACAACCTTTGGTGTTAATATGCTGGCCTTGTGCGGTAAACAGCCTCGACTATTAAACTTGAAACAGGTTTTGGAAGAATTTGTTGAGCACAGAGTCGAAATTGTTACAAGACGAACTATCTTCTTCCTTAAAAAAGCTAAAATACGCGCACACATTTTGGCCGGTTTGATTATAGCTTTGGGTTCAATTGATGAAGTCATTGAGATTATCAAAAAATCAAAAACTATTGATGATGCAAGGACAGCCTTAATGTCAAGATTCGGACTTGATACCGATCAGTCAAACGCAATATTAGAAATGCAATTAAGACGTTTGACAGGCTTGGAACAAGATAAAGTTAAGGCTGAATATGATGAATTAATCAAGAGAATTGCTGAATATGAGGATATTCTTGCAAGCCGTCAAAAAGTCTTGAATATAATTAAAACAGAACTTTTAGAAGATAAAGAAAAATACGGCGATGACAGAAAAACCCAAATCCTGCCTGAACAAGGTGAAGTGACAATAGAAGACCTGACCCCGAACACTCCGATGGCAGTATTTATAACACATCAAGGATATCTGAAACGGATTTCACTTGATACATTTGAACGCCAGAATCGTGCAACTCGCGGTAAATCAGGTATAAAAACCAAAGAAGATGACGATATACAACATTTCTTTACGGCAATGATGCACGATAAAGTATTATTCTTCTCATCAAAAGGAACAGTCTACAGCTTAAATGTTTATGACTTCCCTGAAGGGGGCCGTCAGTCAAAGGGCTTGCCGATAGTGAATGTTCTTCCGATAGCTCAGGATGAAACTATTACAGCAGTTGTTCCTGTAAGTAATTTCTCACACGAATTAAATTTAATTATGCTCACTAAAAAAGGTTACATAAAACGTATTGAGCTAGACAATTTTGCTCATATCAGAAGAAACGGCATTATCGCAATCGGACTTGAAGATGGCGATAACCTCAATTGGGTAAAACTTGCAACCGCAAAAGATGAAATAATTATTGGTACCTCATGTGGTATGGCAATAAGGTTCCCGATACAGGATTTGAGACCTCTCGGTAGAAGTGCACGCGGCGTAACTTCAATGAAATTACGCACCGGTGATGAAATTGTAGGCTGTGATATCGTTCCAAAGGATTACGACGCTGATTTGCTTGTTGTAACCTCTGACGGCTTCGGAAAACGCACAAAACTTTCCGAATTCAGAACTCAAAATAGAGGCGGTATCGGACTTATTGCAACCAAATTTAAAACAGGCTCGTCAAGACTTGTTGCACTGACAATCGTAAAAGACAGCGATGATATTATGCTTGTAACCGCAAACGGTATTGTAACACGAATTAACGCAGGTTCAATTTCTCAACAAGGTCGTCCTGCAACAGGTGTACGAGCACAAAACCTCGTTGATAACGACTCCGTCGTCTCCGTAAATAAAATTATTAATCCTGACGATGATGATGTTACAATAAAGCAGGACACCCCTAAGGTGACTCAGGATGTTGAACAAACAAGTCTTTTAGATAATAATCAGGAATAATATTTGTAAAAAATACCGGTCATTGAGACCGGTATTTTTTTAGGATTAACCTCTGATTTTTAACTTTTTAATCAAATTTCTGTATTCATCCAGATTTTGATTTTTAACATAAGCAAGCAATCTTTTTCTCTTACCAACCATCATTAAAAGACCTCTTTTTGTTGCAAAATCTTTTTGATTAGTCTTTAAATGTTCAGTAAGTTCAGCGATTTTTTTGCTCATCATCGCAATTTGAACGGCAGCAGAACCTGTATCTTTTTCATTTGCGCCGTATTTTTTTACGATTTCTTTTTTGTTTTTCAAGTTAATTGACATATTGTTTTTTCCTTTATTGTTGAGTGACATATTGGCGTAAGCACTCTACAAAGGAAATTTTAATATATCAAGAAAAAATTGCAATAGCTAAACAAAAGGCATGTTAAAAATAGTTAAGCAGTATAGTTCATAAAGCCTTCGCCCATAATTCCTTCATTCAAAGCTGCGCGCTGGGCATCCACAGCCATAAAGCATTTTGCC
>CAYYAG010000054.1:3238-7234 GCA_964470005.1 uncultured Muribaculaceae bacterium | reverse complement strand
GTTCCTACTTTGAAAAATGTTTTGTATATTGTGTAGAATGATTTATCCATGTGAAGTTATATTAGCATAAATAATTTTTAATAAAAATATTGATTTATGCGTCACTTGTAACGAAATGTAAAGATGAATTTAAAATTATATATCAAAAAGCGGTCATTTGACCGCTTTTTATTTATTCATTGATGCTTTTAATCTCGCCATTGCTCTTGCAATTGCGGCTTCCGCTCGCCGTACGTCAACCTGTGCATTATGTTCTGCGAGTCGTGCTTTTGCTCTTTCCAGTGCCTTTTCGGCTCTTGTTTTATCAATTTCATCACCGCATTCCGCACATTGTGTAAGTATAAGGCCTTCTTCGTCTTTGAACTGGAATATGCCGCCCATTGTGGTGAACAGTTTTGTTTTATCGCCCTGGACAACTTTTGTTATTCCTATATCAAGAGAGGTCATAAATGGTACGTGTCCTTTTAAAATCCCGAATTCACCGTCGACACCTTTTGAGTAAATTTCATCTACGTCTTCGTCAAAAACAACTCTTTTCTGTGTTATTATTTTTAAATGCATAAATTATCCCTCAAGAGTTTTAGCTTTTTCGACAGCTTCTTCTATTGTTCCTACCATGTAGAAAGCTTGTTCGGGAAGGTTATCGTGTTTACCTTCAATAATTTCTTTAAAGCCTTTGATTGTATCTTCAAGTTTTACGTATTTACCCTTAGTGCCTGAGAATTGTTCGGCAACAAAGAACGGCTGCGACAAGAATCTTTGGATTTTACGTGCTCTGTTAACGGTTTCTTTATCTTCTTCAGACAACTCGTCCATACCCAAAATAGCGATAATATCTTGAAGCTCTTTGTATTTTTGAAGAATTTCAAGCACTTTTCTTGTAACATTATAGTGTTCTTCACCGATAATGTTGGGATCCAGCGCTCTTGAGCTTGATTCCAGAGGGTCAACAGCCGGATAAATACCTAATGATGCAATCTGTCTTGATAGTACAGTTGATGCATCAAGGTGAGAGAATGTTGTTGCAGGTGCCGGGTCTGTTAAGTCGTCTGCCGGTACGTAAATCGCCTGAACTGAGGTGATAGAACCATCTTTTGTAGATGTAATTCTTTCCTGCAGTTCACCCATTTCTGTAGCCAGAGTAGGTTGATAACCTACTGCTGACGGCATACGTCCAAGTAACGCTGAAACTTCAGAACCCGCCTGAGTAAATCTGAATATGTTATCAATAAATAACAACACGTCTTGTTTTGAATAGTCTCTGAAATATTCTGCCGCAGTAAGTGCAGAAAGACCAACCCTCATACGAGCTCCCGGCGGTTCGTTCATCTGACCGTATATCAATGCAACTTTATCAATAACATTTGATTCTTTCATTTCATTCCAAAGGTCATTACCTTCACGTGTTCTTTCTCCAACACCGCCAAATACGGAAACACCTGAGTGTTCCATTGCAATGTTGTGTATTAATTCCATAATTAATACGGTTTTTCCAACACCAGCACCGCCGAATAAGCCGATTTTACCGCCTTTCTGGTATGGTTGCAAAAGGTCAATTGCTTTAATACCTGTTTCAAGAATTTCTATATCGGTATTTTGGTCAGTAAGTGCGGGTGATTTTCTGTGGATAGGCAGATATGTTTCGGCATTAATATCACCCATCTGGTCAACAGGATCGCCGGTTACGTTTAAAATTCTTCCCAGAATTTCTTTTCCGACCGGTATCTTAATAGGTTCATTTGTGTTAATAACCTTCATACCTCTTTTAAGACCGTCTGTTGAGGACATCGCAACTGTTCTGACTTTGTTGGATCCTAACATCTGCTGAACTTCCGCTACTATTTTTTTGCCGTCTTCATTAAAAATATTTAACGCCGTATAAATTTCAGGCAGCTCTCCTTGCTGAAATTCTACGTCAATTACAGGTCCTATTATTTTAGTAATAATACCTTCGTTTTTTGCTAAAGTTTCCATCCTCTGCCCCTCTTATTTATCTCTATAAATTAATTATATAACAAAAAAAAATTTTGTATGTCAAATTTTAAAAATTTAATTTTTTAGACTAGCAAATTTTTTTTTCTTGTGGTTATATATTCATACCACCCATGGATAATATTATGCAAGGACTTATTGAAAAGGAACTATCTTCAAAAGATAAAATATTGAAACCTGATTTCAATTCAAAAACAGGACGCGAACTTCTGGCCTTTTATTTGCAGACAAAATTTAAACAGATTTTAGCATTTGATAAAAAATATCCTATGCCTATATTTCGTGAAGTGAGTCCTGATTTCATATACAGATTTTCCAAAAGATTAATAAACAATCCTGAAAAAAGATTTTTAATAAGCATAACAGGTGAGTCTGCGGCAGGTAAATCTACTATATGCAGGGAAATTAGTAAAGTTATAGAACAATTGACTATGCCTGTCACAATCTTAAGTACGGATAACTATTTCAATGATATATCTGCCCTGATTACAAAATACGGTACGTTTGATAACCTTCGGGACAGCGGATATGATGTAGATGCGCCTTCCAGTTTTCAGCTTGATGTTTTGAAAAGGGATCTTCAGAATCTTGCCGGCGGGCTTGACATAAAATGTCCGATGTACCTGCCAAACGGTACCGGAGTTTCAATGCCGGCGGCGATTGATGTAAAGTCTTCAAAAATTATTGTTGTTGAAGGAACTGCAACAATGTATGAAGATGTAAAAGATATTTTTGACGTCAAAATTTATGTGGAAACCGATGATGATATTCGTAAAAAGTGGTTTATAGACAGGGCTGTTGAAGAAAGAAATCAAAATTTTGAAAACGCTTTGAAACACTGGGATTATATAACTGAAGCCGGTGAAAAATATGTTAAACCTTTCAGGAAGGAAGCGGATATTATTATTAATGGAAAGGCAGACTTAAAGTATTTTGCCCAAATCCTTGAATATATCCATACTATTACAAATAATTTTCAATAAGCTTAATATTTATTGATTTGTTGCCACATCTTTTTAAACGTGCTATAATATTTAAGTATAATTTTGTATTTTTTTGACAAAGATTTAAATTAAATACATTAAATAACTGATATAATCTTTAATATCTTCAATTATAATTTTTGTAGTATAAGAAGGTATCACGTGAAGTTAGAAGAAGAGATAAAAAAATGTTTGGAGAATTGGGCAATTGGATAAATACTTAAGTCGGAACGGAAAAATAATATTTTTTGTTATTGTGGCTATTGCAATTGCTGCGGCTGTATATTTCAGCATTGTATTTTTAAATAAAGATACAAATCAACAGACACCGCCGCCATCGGTTGAAAGTAATATCCAGAAAAAAGTAAAAAAAGAAGATAAAGCAACTGTTACAAAAGATATTGAAGTAGATGAGATTGATCAATCTACAGATAAAAGGGTTTCTTTCACTGTAGAGGACTACGGGCGTTCAAATCCGTTTTTGCCAAAAAGAGAATTGTATACAAATACAAGGCAATACGGTTTTGACTTGATTACGCCTCCGGAAAAATTATCCAGTGAAACGACAGAAGCAGCCAGGGTTATGTCTACAAAAATTTCCGGTATTATGTTTGAACCAAATAACCCATCTGCGATTTTAAATGTTGAGGGCGTAGACTATCTGGTTCGTTCTGGAGATTATATTAATAATTATAAAGTTCTATCTATAGAAAAAGATGTAGTTACCGTGCAGTTAGGTGCTAATGTCTATAAAGTCCATGTCGGTGAAGTTATTACCGGTAATGATATGAATTATAACAACGTTTATAATTTGGAACAAAAATTTGGAGGAGCTAAAAAATAAAATCAGGAGTAAATATGAAAAATAATATTTCACAAAAAGTTATTGCATTGTTAATTTTGACTGTATTTGTATTTTCAAATACCGCAATTTCGGCATTGGCTGTCAGCGAAAAGCCGCTATTGAGGGATGAAAATAACGTAATACGTCTGAAAGCCGATATTTCAATTACGGAGGCTG
>CAYYAG010000054.1:0-3138 GCA_964470005.1 uncultured Muribaculaceae bacterium | reverse complement strand
AGGGATGAAAATAACGTAATACGTCTGAAAGCCGATATTTCAATTACGGAGGCTGATTATCCTGTGAGCCTGAGCCTTAGAAACTCGGATGTTCGGCAGGTTCTGAGGATGTTTGCCGATAAAGCCGGTATGAACATTATCTTTGATGCCAGTGTGTCCGGAACAGTTACGCTGGATCTTGTTGATGTGCCGTTGAATACAGCCTTTGATCTTGTACTAAGTATTGCGGGTCTTTCTTATGTGGTAGAAGAAAATACCTTGATAGTTTCGGCTGTAGGTACGGAAGTTAGCGTCGCAAAGCAGGAAATAACCCTGGTTCCTGTTAAATATGTTGACGCATCTGTTATCGCTGAATTTTTAAATAAAAATATATTTACAATGAAAAAACCAGGCTTATCCAGTTCAGAAATTGTTACAACAAACCCTATGACAAATGAACTTTTAGTATTTGGTAACAAAAATGATGTGGCAATTGTAAAAAAAATAGTTGAAAAATTTGATAGAAAACCACTTACTGCTTCCATTAAAATAAGTCATACAACTCCTGAGCAAATGGCAGATTTAATTTGTGAAATGCTTATACCCGCAACATCTTCAAGTGGCGGAAAAAGTGGTGGCGGCAGAGGTTCATCTACAGGTGGCGCAGCAAGTCTTAGAGGCTTTATGACCGGTGCAGCAAGCTCCAGCGGCAGCTCTGATGAGGTTGAACTCGGTGGAGGCGAGGTGGCTTGTCAGGTTTCTGCAAGTTCTTCAGGCGCACTAGCTTCGTTGCCGTTGCAAACACTTGTTATTTCTTATTTTACCCAACAAGGTACTATCGGAGTAATCGGTGGTTCTGAACAACAGTTGGAGATGATTAAAGAGTTTATTGCAGATAATGATAAAAAACAACCGCAGGCTTATCTTGAACTGTCAATAATTGAACTGAGTGAAAACGGTAGCAAGACACTTACTAATACATGGCAATATTTAAGTAAACATTTTAGCTTCAACGCATCTGCAGGTACTTCCGGTACAAGCCCTTATTATCCTATATTTTTCAGCGGCAGCCGGTATCCGCATGTTGACTCTGCTGAGAATGTTGACAATCCTGATTATTATGTACATAGATATACCGGTCCTCAGGCCTTGACTTATTCTATTAATTACATATTAGAAAACAGAAAAGGGCGTGTTGTTGCCAATCCGCGTATCTTAATTACAAACGGCCAAGAATCCGTTATTGACTTGACTTCTGACTATGTAAAAACAGTTACATCTCAAGTTGTATCTGAATCTTTAACAGGTGCTGTCCAAAGAGATTATGAAATTGGTGACGACAATGGTATAAAGATAAGCATTACACCATTTATAAGTCCGGATGGTTATGTAACATTAAATATTACGCCAGAGTATGCGACTATCGCCAGTCAGGTTACTACACCGAATGAAGATAATCCTGATGTAACCGATATTCAGGCTACACTTTTGCAAAGAAGAAATCTTGAGTTGAAAAACGTCCGTATAAAAGACGGTGAAACTCTTGTTATCGGTGGTATGATCCGTGAAGAAGATCAAAAAACAGTCCAAAAGATTCCTATTTTAGGTGATATACCATTTTTGGGTATGTTCTTCCGTTCAACCGTATCAACTAAGACAAAAGAGGAAATGCTGATTATGATTACCCCTAAGATTATTGTAGATTCGGACGATGCTTTCAGGAACGAAAATACTCTATAAAGTCATAATGTATTGAAATGAATGAATTACTAAACAGATTAAAAAACAGTGTTAATAAAGAAATACTTAATCACATAGATGACGCACTAATAGGACAAAATAAATTTGTTCCTATTAGTGTAAAGGATAAATTTTTATTTGTTGCTGTTAATTCTTCATCAGATAAAGAAACTGTAAATAAAATTTTAAAGGAATATTTCCCATATCAGATTAAATTTATTCAAGTTCCCGATACGGATCTTGATGAGCTGATTTTTAGTTTAAAAAAAGATTCTTCTTCTGCACAAAATATTGAAGAAGGGCATATTGATAAACAAATAAAACTTGGTGAACTTTTAATCCAGAAGGGTTATATAACGGATGTTCAATTACTACAGGCTTTAGCTGAAAGTAAACGTCAGAAAATGCCTATAGGTTCAACTTTATTCAAGCTGGGTTTTATTTCTCTTGACCAGTTAAAATCCATTCTGCATTTACAGACCGGTTTTGACATGGTAAGCAATGAACAGCTTGCCAAGCAGGAAAAGTTTGTAAATATTCTACCTGAAGATTTTATTAAAGAAAATAGGGTTATTCCTATATTATCAGACGGCAAAACATTAACCTTAGGTGTTGTAAAACCCGTTAAGCCGGATGTTTTAAAAGAAATTATCTATTTAACCGGACAGAATCCCAAGCAGCTATTGATGACTCACTACGAGTTTCAAAACTCGTTGGACATGTTTTTTAGTGCCCAGAAAAAAGAAACCCAAAAAATTATTCAGCAGATAGAAGATGAAACAGCAGAAATTGAGGTGGAGGAAACGCTATGGGAGCAGGTAGATGCTGAACTAAGAGATTCGACAGGTTCTGTTGCAAAATTTGTAAATCAAATCATAACAAACGCAATTGATAATAAGGTTTCAGATATTCATATTGAGCCGCGTCTAAACGGGTATATTGTTCGGTACAGAAAAGACGGTATGCTCCAAAAAGTTCTTGATATGCCTGCAAAAGTCGAATCTTCCGTACTTGCCCGTTTTAAGGTTATGTCCAGGATGAATATTGCAGAACACAGGCGGCCGCAGGATGGAACCTTTTCAATTAAATATAAAAAACAATCTTATGACTTTCGTATTAATACACTCCCGGTATCCGGTAAAGAAAAAATGGTTATCCGTGTTCTGGCGCCTGCTGTAAGCTTAAAGGCAGAAGACAGGAAAATTATGCTTGTCGGCGCCTCTGAAAGCGATCTTATCAAAATACGTAATATGGTAAGCTGTCCAAATGGTATTATTTTGACATCCGGTCCTACAGGTTCAGGTAAAACAACTACACTATATTCTGTTTTGAAAAGTTTGAATGATGAGCACGTTAATATTACAACAATTGAAGACCCGATAGAAATTAAGCTTGAAGGTATTAATCAGTCTCAGGTAA
>CAYYAG010000053.1:0-7774 GCA_964470005.1 uncultured Muribaculaceae bacterium | reverse complement strand
TAAGGTTATCCAGTGCTTTTTGGACAATTGCTTCAGATTCATTGTCAAGAGCGGAGGTGGCTTCATCAAGAATAATTATTGGTGCATCTTTAAGCATTGCACGTGCTATTGCAAGACGCTGCCGCTGACCGCCTGAAAGAGTTGTACCTCGTTCTCCTACATATGTTTCAAGACCATTTTCCAGGGTTGAAATAAAATCATCCAGATGCGCCATTTTTATAACATTAGCTATTTCGTTTTCGCTTGCATTTTCATTCCCCATAAGGATATTTTCTTTTATAGTACCGGAAAACAAGTAGTTATCCTGAAAAACGAAGGCAATTTGATTGCGTAATGACCTAAGCGTATAATTTCTTATGTCAATTCCGTCAAATTGAATAGCACCGTCTGTAACATCATAAAATCTGGGTATAAGGTTTACCAGCGTACTTTTCCCTCCGCCTGAATTGCCGACAAGGGCAATGGTTTCATTTTTATTTACTATAAGGTTAATGTTTTTCAACACAGGTGAGCCGGATTCATATTCAAAGCTGACGTTTTTAAAGCCAATATTATTGTTAAGTCCTTGGAGTTCCAGCGCATTTTCTCTATCTTTAATATATGGAACAAGGTCAAATAATTCAAATACACGCCCCATAGCAACAAATGTGGTTTGCAGTCCTGTAAGGGTATTTCCGAGATTTTTGACCGGTTTATATAAAAGTAGTAGTGATGTAACAAAAGACATCATGCTTCCGGCAGTCAAAACTCCTGTTAGGATAAGATGGGTGCCGTACCAGAATACAAGTGCAATACCAATTGAACAAATAAAATACATAATTGGAGACATCCAGCCAACACGTTTTGTTAAAGACATAGCAAGGTCAAATTGTTCATGGATTTGGCCTTCAAATTTTTTATTTTGGTCTTCTTGAAGGTTGTAAGCTGCTACTATTTTATTGCCAGCAAAATTCTCATTAAAATTGGTAGTCATATTGCCGCCAACAACCATTGTGGCATTGGAAACAGATTTGATTTTCTTTCGTATAAAAGTAACAGGTGTAATAGCAATAGCCATTACGGTTACACCAACAATTGCCAGCTGCCATGAATTGTATAATAATACTGCAACAAGGCCTACAATACCAAATATTGTCGAGATAAATGATTGCAGGTTATTAATAATATTTTTTGATGCGGTATCAGGATCAGATAAAAATCTTGTTAAAACAAGACCTGATGAATTTATATCGTAAAATCGCGGATCTAGTGAAGTTAATTTCCTAAATAAATCAACTTTTAAAGCGTTGGAAATTCTTTGCCCCAGCCAATCGGTCAGATAATGACTCAAATATTTTAATATTCCTTGGAAAGCCGCAAAAAGTACAATACCTATCGGGATTATTGCAGCAAAGCTTGATTGAATATAAACTTCATGCCCCATAATTGTATAAGTAACTGATGGGTTACCGTTAATTACCAAATCCATATAGGGCCTTAAGGACAGCGCAACAACACCATCTAACAGGCCTAAAGGAACTGCAATAATAAGGTTTAGTATAATTCTACCCCAAAAAGGTCTTATATATGGATAAATTTTATTTAATAAATATCCATATCTGAAGGCATCTTTAGAAACGGTATCTTTTAATCTATACTCCATAATCTTCCTCGGTAAAATTTTGCTTGTTAAAATTATTGCATAAAAAAATAAAAACGGCAATAACAAAGGGTTGACATTGCGGCTCAGTTAAGATAGATTAATAGCAGGCAAAATATTGAAAACCGAATAAGGGCATGTGGTGGAATGGTAGACACGCCAGTCTTAGGAACTGGTGCTAACGCGTGGGAGTTCGAGTCTCTTCATGCCCATTATAAATTTCAGAGGTGCTGTGCCTTATAGGGCACAGGTTTTATAAGTATTATGGGGCGTTGGCGCAGTTGGTAGCGCACGACACTGGCAGTGTCGGGGTCAGGGGTTCGAATCCCCTACGCTCCACCAATTAAATTAAGAGCAATAAAGGCTCTTTTTTAATAGCTTTTCAAGTTCTAATCTGCATTTCAGTCGATTGTTTTTTCTAAAATAATTTTTTTTAAACATCAAATGTCTTTTGTTGTGGCTGTTTCAAAAGTTCGAGTCTCTTCAGCAGGTGTTTGGTTGTCTTTAAACGCCTTGGCAAAAACCTTTCTGGCATATTCCGGAATTTTTACTCCTTTGATTTTTGCTAAACTCTCAAAAAATTGTTGATAAAGAATTGCGGTTTCTTCTTCCGAATATTCTTTATCGTCAAATGTGATTATAACTTCTATTTCTTTTGCTCTTTTGGCAATACATATCTTTATAATAAAATTTAAAAGAAGTAAATTATTCTTGAAAATCTATTTGTATTTTTCCATTTATATATTTATGCCAAATTTCTGAGGCTTGTTTAATTAAATGTAAATTAAAAGGTAAACCAAAATTTAATTCATTGTCTTGATTTTCTTCTGTTTCAAGTATTGTGCCAGTTCGTTCACAATGTTTGAAAGCGTTCGCATAATTTGAAATCTTTTTTAAAACAGGAAATCTATTTAATATGTTGTTTTTATAATTTTTAAAAGAAATTTTGTTCTTGTATTTTGAATGGTAATACAAATAATCAAAAATATGATCTAATGAAATTATTGCATTTATATACTTTCGGAATGCTTCTCGTGGATTTTTTAGTATTGGCGTTTGATTTTTACCAATTAATCCTAATTCAATAAAAAAATCACAACAATTCATTAATGCAACTAATTGAATATAATCATAATGATGTCTTATTGGACTATCTTTTCTATTTTTCAGATATTGCATATCTAGATTATAATACAAAGTTATTACGAACTTTGCAATAACTGAAATTGTTCCAAAAGCAAAACGGTTTCCGACTTTTTAAGTTCTTCAATCAATTCTTTTATATATCTCAAAAAGTTCAAACTTCTCCGCTTTACGCTCCATTTTTTCTAAAAGAGTTGAGTTGTCATTAAAAAACTTATGATAATTAGACATATTGGGTTCTAGTGGTATAAAGTGAATTGAGGAAAAAGTATAATTTAGTAGTTTTTGAATTTTGTTATCAGGGCTATCGTGTTATTGCCGAAACAAAAAGTATATAGAGAAACGTAAGGTTGTTTATGTTAAAATATTTAATATGGAACAGCAGTCACTTTTTGAGAATGAAATAAATCAGCCGCTTGCATCACGTTTAAGACCTGAAAATTTAGATGAATTTGCAGGTCAGACTCATCTGGTTGGCGAGGGGAAAATATTAAGGCGCTTAATTGACGGGGATAAAATTTCATCAATGATATTCTGGGGACCGCCCGGAGTCGGTAAAACCACTCTGGCAAGTATAATTGCCCATAAGACAAATTCTGCGTTTATTAACTTTTCAGCCGTAACAAGCGGAATAAAGGAAATAAAATTAGTAATGTCGCAGGCGGAGCAAGCACGTAAACTTGGAGAAAAAACAATTGTTTTTGTGGATGAAATCCATAGGTTTAACAAAGCGCAGCAGGATGCTTTCTTACCGTTTGTAGAGAAAGGCAGTATTATTTTAATTGGCGCAACTACCGAAAATCCGTCATTTGAGGTTAACAGTGCACTTTTATCAAGATGTAAAGTTTTTGTACTTCAAGGATTAAAAACAGAAGATTTAATCATGCTTTTAAAGCGTGCTATTACGGATAAAAGAGGATTTGGCGGACAAAAAGTCAATATTACGGATGAACAGCTGGAAGTTATTGCAAAATTTGCTAACGGGGATGCACGTAATGCACTTTCAACATTAGAAATGGTTGTTTTAAATGCCAATGTATCAGAGGACGGAACAATTACGGTTACTGAAGAAACATTGGAGCAGTGTATATCAAAAAAATCACTTTTGTATGACAAAAACGGTGAAGAACATTACAATATAATCTCAGCATTACATAAATCTATGCGAAATTCAGATCCGGATGCGTCTGTTTATTGGCTTGCACGGATGCTGGAGGCGGGCGAAGATCCCCTGTATGTTGCAAGACGGGTTACACGGTTTGCAAGTGAAGATATAGGGCTGGCAGATCCGCATGCTCTTGAAATTGCTGTTGCTGCTTATCAGGCATGCCATTTTATAGGAATGCCTGAATGTTCGGTGCATTTAACTGAGGCTGTAATATATATGTCGCTTGCACCTAAATCAAACGCCTTGTATATGGCTTATGAAGCTGCAAAAAAAGATGCGATAAAAGAATTGGCCGAACCGGTACCGCTTGTTATAAGAAATGCTCCGACCAATTTAATGAAAGAATTGGATTACGGAAAAGGATACCGGTATGCGCATGATACTGCGGAAAAACTTACCTCAATGCAGTGCCTGCCGGACTCTTTAGTTGGCAAAGAATATTATTATCCTACAGAACAGGGATTGGAAGAAAAATATAAAGCAAAACTGGAAAGAATAAAGAATTGGAAAAAATCTCATTAAAAAAGAGAAATAAGTATTAAACTTATTTCTCTTTTTTTTAATTTTATACCATGCCTTCTTTAACAGCTTTTACGGCAGCCTGTACACGGTCATTAACGCACATTTTCTGCAAGATTGAGCAAACATGTGCTTTTGCTGTATGGACACTTACTATTAATTCTTTGGCTATTTCGGTATTGCTTTTGCCGGTTACAAGGTGTTTTAAAACTTCGTATTCGCGTTCAGTAAGAGGAACTCGGCCTTCTCCCTGAATTTTGTTCGGCAGAAAGCCGACGTTATCAACTTTAGGCAGGGAGTTTAGCGCCATTTGAGCGACAACAGGATCTATCCAGCATACGCCTTCATGTACATCTCGAATAACGTCTGCGAGTTTTTGCGGGTCAATATCTTTAAGGCAATATGCATTTGCGCCGGAACTTAATGCGGCAATTACTTCTTCTTCTCTGTCATGAGATGTGAGAGCGATTATTTTTATATCGTTGGAAAACTCTCTTATCTTTTGCATTGCTTCAATACCGTTCATGCCGGGAAGTCCAAGATCCATAAGTACAACATCGGGTTTTGTTCTCTCAATAAATTTAATTCCTTCAGTTGCATCTTCGGATTCGGCAATAACATCCATATCGGGATTTGAATTTAATGCACACCTTAACCCCACTCGTGTGAGCTTAAAATCCTCAACGATAACAATTTTAATGGCGTCAATTTTTTTGGCTTCTTTAGAATTTGTTGTCATTTGTAGTACCTCTTTCTTCAATAAGACAATTTAAGAATAGCCGAAATTTTAATTCCATTACCCAACAGGATAATATTCAAAGCTGCCTGACAAAAAAAATAACTTTCATGATATAATTCAACATACTAAGGAGTATAATAATGTTTGATTTTTTATTCGGTAAAAAGCAGGTTTCTGCTGATGAAATTTTGAGTGAAATTTACACAAAATTGTGTGATGCATACAAAGTAGACAATATTTCTTCTGACAGAAAGGAATGTTTAAAAAGTACCGTAAAAAATAACGGTTATCTGCCGTATCCGTATTTTAAAGCACTTAATGAATTAACAGATGCAGAGACGCTTTTTGCATTAAGAGAAAAGTGGGCGCAAAATGGTGTGTTTGCGGATGGAAAATTTAGATTTGAAAACGCAAGTGTTCTTGCGCGTAATAATGAAAAAACTTCAGATTGGATAAAAAAGGAAGGGCATGACATAAAGTTAATAAACCTTGCTGGTCTTGGTAATAAAAAAGGTGAAGCCGGAAAGTTTTTCGATTGGCTGAAACAGTTGTTGATACTCCCATCAGGCAATCCGGAAAATAATATATACAGTACAACGATTTATTTAATACCGTTTCATCCGCGGGAATTCGGTTGTGCGTATTTGCCAAAAAGTTCCGGTGTAAGTGAAAATCTTCTAGATAAAGAAGTTGAGAGGGTAACCGGTCTGGATGCAAAAGGTCAGGTAAAAATATTTATACAGATGGCACAGCTTGCCGGACATCCTGTGATTTATGACATACTGCCGCAGACGGGAAGGTTTTCAAAAGCTGTTCTGGCAAATCCTTATATAGCCCGCTGGTTTGATATAGCCGCTTTAGATAAACAGCTTGATGAAAAAGTTGAAGAAGTTGCAAAATTGATGACGGATGTCTTTGATGCAGAAGATATCGAGGTTGTTAAAGGAATTTATAAAAACGGTACAGCCGGCGAATTAAGCGAATATTACCGTAATATACTTACACAGTTTGAAAGTAAAATGGATGAATTTAAAAAAGAATATTCTGACAAAATGTTGGCAAAACTTCCTCAATCAAAAATACATAAGCGGGTAAAAGAAATTGTCGCAAGACTGGAAGATGTCAAAATAGACAAGAAACTGGCAGAAGAAGATATAACATGCCAGATTGATATCATTCAGGCTTTGATACAAGAAGGTTTGTGGCCGGCGCCCGGTGGTGCGTGGTGTTCAGCGGGTGTACCTGTTTACGATAAAATGAGCGAATGCGGCGGATATCCGACATTTAAACACTTTGATTATAAAGGCGAAGACGTTACCTGTTTTGCAAATCTTGACTGCCAGACACCGTATTACTTTGCTTTTTTAGAGGATGGCAGTTTTAATAAATCGGTTATTGAATATTTCATAAATTATATGAAAAAACTTCAGGAGGAATACAACTTCGACGGCTTCAGGGTCGATCACATAGATCATGTTGTAGATAAAGTATCTGAGCTTGATGGTACTCCGATAAGCTATCGGGCGCCGAGATCTGTGCTCGGAAAACTAAACAGAGCAATGAAAGAAAAAATTCCATATTTTGCCACACTTGCTGAATACATGCTCTGGGATAATTTTTATAAAGAATATCATGAAGACATGGCATTTGATATTTTATGGGGGAATGATATAGTATCACAATCTTCTAAAAACCCTGAACAAATTACTCAGGATAATCAGTATTTGACAAATTATAATACAAAATTTAAGCAGGGTGAATATCTGTCAATATTAAAAACATATAATAATCAGGATGGGGAATTTCGATGTATTGATCAATATCCCGGTCAGCTGGGCGAGGATGGAGCAATATTCAAATGGTTCAAATATAAATTTTTACCAGGGGGAAAATATGCTCAAAGGCCTATGTTGTATGTTGATGGCGATGAGAGTTTTACACAAAAAGGAATTGAGCATGCAATAGGTGAAGAGGTATCTATGACGCGTGAAACCAATCAGGAATTTTATGATAAATTCAATGCAATCGATGTATTTGTAAAGTCAAATTCTGTAATTACAGAAGGGGAAGCGCAGATTATTGAACAGGATGAGGACGGGTTTGTGTCCTGGCTTATTACAAAAGAACCTTTGAAAACAGCATTTTTAGTGGTTGCAAACTATAAATATCCTGTTGAGAAAGTCTCAAAAACAGGTGAGGACGGTGAATGCTATCAGGAATGGATTGAGGGCAGTTCAGTGTTTGATAAAGTTGTACATGTACCATTAGATTATACTATAGTTGGAGAGCATGCCCTTAAAAACGATAAGTTTGAAAAAATTATCTGTGACGATTGCGGACATGATTTAGTGCTAAAAGAACTTAAAAACAGTGAGTTTAGGGTGTTTGAACTCCTGAAGCGGTAAAATCATTTTTGTTAAAAATCATTCATATGCTTGACACCTTTTTAAAAAATTGATAATATAATCACATTAATAAAGATAAAAATTGTTCATAGCTTTATTAGTACAAAAAAAGAAAGGTGAAAAGATTATGACAAAAAGATTCGGTTTTACTTTGGCTGAAG
>CAYYAG010000052.1:0-8007 GCA_964470005.1 uncultured Muribaculaceae bacterium | reverse complement strand
GAGAAAAAGACTCGTATAATCCGGAAGGCTCGGTTTTTAAAGAAATGCTGTCAGCAAGGTTAGAGGTTATAATACAAGATATTTAAGGTTGGTTTATGTAAAGATGTTAAGATGTAAACATTGTTTGACATAGTCAAAAAAATTTTATATTATTAAGATATGTTATTGACAAATGAAATTCTACTAATAGTTTCCGTACTTTTGATCAGCGCAATTTTATTAAATAAAATTGGCGGCAAATTTGGGGTTCCGTCATTATTAATATTCATACTTGTAGGTATAATGGCCGGCTCTGACGGCATTGGCGGAATATATTTTGAAGATTATGCACTGTCTCAATTTATCGGTATTGTTGCAATATCTTATATCCTTTTCATGGGTGGTTTAAGTGTAGATATTGATGAGCTGAAGCCGGTATTTACGGAAGGTGCGGTGCTTGCAACTTTAGGGGTATTTATAACCGGAATTTTAACAGGGCTATGCTGCTATTACTTTCTTGATTTATCGCTTTTAGAGTGTATGCTTTTGGGCGGGATTATATCATCAACGGATGCGGCGGCTGTATTTAGTGTGCTGCGTTCAAAAAGCATAAGCCTTTCAAACAATTTAAAACCTCTCCTGGAGTTTGAATCCGGTAGTAACGACCCTATGGCTGTATTTTTGACAGTAGGGATTATAGGGCTTATTACAGCACAATTGGATTTGCCGTCACTTGTCTTTGACTTTTTTAAACAAATGCTATTAGGTATAGTATTTGGTTATTTAATCGCGCATGTCACTGTTTGGCTTATTAATAAAATAAAATTAGAATACGATAGTTTATATGTAGTAATTACTCTTGCAAGTGTTTTATTTACGTATTCATTTATTTCTTTAATCGGCGGTAACGGATTTATCGGAACATATGTCTGCGGTCTTGCAATGGCAGCTATGAAGTTTGTTAACAAAAAGACACTTATAAGATTTCACGACGCAACAGCGTGGATAATGCAGATAGTAATGTTCTTAATTTTAGGATTACTTGTTAACTTTAAAAACGGTTTTGTATTTGCAGGACAGGCGTTTTTGGTGGCTATGGTTTTAACTTTTGTAGCGCGTCCGATTGCGGTATTCTTAACTACAGTACCGTTTAAACGCACAACAAATGAAAAGCTTATGATATCCTGGGTGGGGTTAAGAGGAGCTGCGCCAATTGTACTTGCGACATTCCCGTTAACGGCTAATATTCCGCATGCTATTGAAATTTTTAATATAGTATTTTTCGTTGTTATTATTTCAGTTTTACTGCAAGGTACAACAATTCCTTATATTGCTAAAAAATTAAAAGTTGACGCCCCGCTGGATGTTGACCACAAATCTATTTTGGAATACGACGGGGCACATACAAGCAATAAGATGATTGAGTTTACGGTTCCGGAAAATTCTGCAATCTCCGGTAAACAGATTTTTGAATTGAATCTGCCTAAAGGATCTCTCGTTAGTTTAATCTATAAAAATGGGGATTATATCATTCCTACCGGAAGTACAACAGTTGAGGCTCATGACGTTTTATTTATGCTTCTGGATGTCAAAAATGAGGCAGAAATCAAACAAATAATTTGTACTCCGAAGTCTGAAATTTAGGTTATCTGTTGTTTGTTAAACTTCATCTATATGCGAAGTAATAAATCCAATCTTATTAAAGTAATAATTTGTTTGAGCAGAAGATAATTTTTTATCAGCGTGTTAATGAAATTTACATAACTATTTTCTGATACAGCAGCGTTCAAGCGCACGGACAAATCTTACAAGTTTAGTTTCTTTGTCCGCAGTTATAGAATCAACAAGAATTGTTTTGCAGCCTAAAAGTTTTCCGCACAAAATATCCGTAAGCGGTCTGTCGCCTACAAGGATACATTCCTGCACTTTTAGACCATATTTATGTAAGAATTCTTTTGCGGCTTTTGTCTGTGGTTTTCCTGCATTAAAAAGAAGTGGAAAATCGGATATGTTTTTTACTTTTTCAATGTATTCGGGATTTTTGTTATTTGAAATTACACCGATAAAAAAGTTTTCTTTGACTTTGTTAAGCCATTCTGACATTTTATCAGAATACTTGCCGGATTTAGATGCCATAATTGTGCTATCCAGGTCAAAAAGCATTGCTTTTATGCCTGTGTTCTTGAGTTCTTCAAGATTAATATCATAAATGCTTTTTAGATTGTAATCAGGCTTTAGAAACATATTCTTTTACTCCGGTTGTTCGTGCAAGTGCATATTTATAATCCATCGGTGCGTTCTCAAACCTTAAATAAACATCGTCATTTGTATTGCCTAAGGGTTGTTCTTCACCGTCTTTGTTTTTAATTTCAATAATTTTGGTTGTAAATTGTTCATTTGGAGTTATTATTTCAACTTCGTCATTAAGATGAACTTTATTTTTAATTTTTACAAGATAGCTGTCATCCTGCTTTCCGTGAAATTCAAACAGAAAGTCAGCGCCCGCAAGACCTTTTGAGATATTATAGCTGTAGCTGTCGGGTTTGTTTTCACCAAGTGCAAAACCTGTTGTGTACCCCCTATTACCAACTTTTTGCAGCTCAATAAAATATTTATGCATATCTGCGTTTGAATTTTTTTTCAACTCATCAATGGCATTACGGTAGGTTTTTGCAACAGCAGAAACGTAGTAAAGACTTTTTGTCCGGCCTTCAACCTTTAATGAATCCACACCGGCGTCTATTAATTCTTTTAAATGCTCAACAAGACAAAGATCTTTAGGGCTTAGGATGTGCGAACCTCTTTCATCCTGGTTTATTTCGTAATATTGATCGGGTCTTGTACTTTCAACTAGTTTGTAACTCCAGCGGCAGGGCTGAGAACAGTTGCCGTGGTTTGCCTTTCTTTCCCCATTTGTAAAATAATCGCTTAAAAGGCATCTGCCGGAAAAGGATACGCATTGCGAGCCATGAATAAAACTTTCAAGCTCAATATCAGGCACCTTGCGTCTGATTTCCGCAATATCTTCAATCGAAAGCTCACGTGCTAAAATTACCCGGCTGGCGCCAAAATCACGCCAGAATTTTACACTTTCGTAATTCAGGGTATTTGTTTGTGTGCTTATATGCAGTGGGATTTTGGGCATGTACTTTCTGGCAATATTGATAATTCCAAAGTCACTTACAATTAACGCATCGGGTTTAGAATCTTTTATTATATCAATTGATTTTTCCAAAAGTTTGATATCGTTATTAAAAGCAAAAATATTTAAGGTTAAATATGCCTTTGCACCTAAGCTGCGAGCCAGATCCACAGCTGTTTTGAGATTATCCAGAGTTATAATCTCACCTTTTCGCATGGCTCTCAGACTAAAATCTACAACCCCGAGATAAACAGCATTTGCGCCGTATTTAATAGCATATTCAAGCTTTTCCAGGTTGCCCGCGGGCATTAAAAGTTCTACATCTTTCATATCAGAATGATACTCAAAATGTGATAAATAATCAACCGATTAGGCGATGTCGTTTTTGGATTTATGTGGAAAATAGAATATATAGAGATTGGAGAAATTATATGCAAACTATTGAAAATGCTGCAACCACAATAAAAGAGATTTGGCAATATCAGCATCCTATTATGCACACCTGGTTTTTATTAAGTGCGGTTTCACTTTGCTCCATGTTTGCTGTTTTATATTTTATTATATAAGTTACAAATGTCTTGCGATTTAATTAAATTTTTTACCTGGTCAGTATAGTATTGTCCGGATTTTCACCGCCTTAGTAATAAAAATTTTATTTTGCACTGCAAATCTTTAAAATACCGTCGGTTCTGAATGAAAAATTTTGCATACTAAGTTTTATGATATAATTTTTTTATGAAAAATTTTCGTATTGTTTTGGGGTATGTGATATTAATAGTGATTGCGATAAGTATGCTTTATCCGTTTTTTGCAATGATTAATTTGTCTTTTGTTGAAAACAGAGAAATTTTTTCTCAGCCGGATAGGATTTTTCATTCGCCTTTGACGTTTGAGAATTATATAAATGTTTTCGGGCAAATTCCTTTAAGCAAATATTTTATGAACAGTCTTATTGTGGCTATTATAACCACTTTTGGTCAGGTTATCATTGCGTCTATGGCGGGATATGCTTTTGCAAGGCTGAAATTTAAATATCGTGATTTATTATTTTTAATTATACTGATTACAATGCTTATTCCACCGCAGGTAAATATCATTCCGTTATTTTTCCTAATGCGGGAGATGCATTTGATAGATACTTATCAGGCATTAATTTTGCCGGGGCTTTTCGGTGGTTTTGGTGTTTTTATGTTAAGACAGTATTTTTTGACTCTGCCGAAAGATCTGGAAGAATCCGCCAGGATAGACGGGTGTAATTTATTTGAAACATTCTTTAAAATAGCATTGCCGCTTGCTCTGCCTGCGGTGGCGACGCTTGCAATATTTACTTTTGTTTCTACGTGGAACAGTTTTATGTGGCCGCTGATTGTAACTAATTCAGATGGCATGCGTACATTGCCGGTCGGACTTGCTATATTTAAGGGAAGTTTCCGTGAGGTTACGCTTTGGGGTGAACTTCTGGCATGCTCGGTTATTTGTACTTTGCCTGTAATTGCAGTATTTTTGTTAGGTAAAAAATACTTTATAAATGATATTTTGCAGGGTGGAGTTAAAGAATAAACAGGGCTTTACAACCCTGTTTTAAATCTTATTTTTTAGATTTACCAAAAAGCCAGTTCGCTGCGACTAATGTTCCTGCAACAATTGCACCCCATTTACCTGCTTGTTTCCACTTGAAGTTTTTTAAGGCTTTATTAAATAATGCGGGAGCTTCTTTGGTGAATGTTTTTGTTTCTGTATTAAAGTATTTCGCATATTTATTTGCCTTAGTAGCGTCTTTGCTTATAGTTTTTATAAAACTGTCCTTAAAGTGCTTGGCATCTTTCATAGGGTTTGCAAAATAATAGCCTGCTCCTGCGCCTGCGGCACCGCCCAATGATAAAGTTCCCAGTCCGATTCCTTTATTAACGCTTGCCGGTTGCGGATCACCTTGAAAATTTACCTGACTTTGAGGTA
This sequence comes from uncultured Muribaculaceae bacterium, assembly GCA_964470005.1. GTDB lineage: Bacteria > Cyanobacteriota > Vampirovibrionia > Gastranaerophilales > Gastranaerophilaceae > SIG32. Next base: position 2,930 of record CAYYAG010000052.1, on the reverse strand, counting down.
ATTGCTGGGTATTTTGCGTATAATTCTGATTCATATATGCATTATACATAAAATCATCATTTAATGCAGAGTTTGAATACCCGAAATTTCCATAATTCATCGGAATATTTGATACCATACTTAACCTAACCTTTCCATAAAAATAAACTACCTGTATTTATAAAAAATTTAGGTAGTGGGAAATTGCTTATTTGTAAAGTTATGTTAATATAATGCTGAAAAGCTTTTCAAATTCCGGGAAAGAGATACTTACCCAGTCAAAATCCCGGATTAAAATTTCTTTTGAACATAATAGACCTGCAACGTACAGACTCATGGCAAGCCTGTGATCATGATAGGTTTCGACTGCAATTCCGCCGGTAAGTTCTGTTTTACCGTTTATTACCATGCCGTCAGGTGTTTCTTCAATATTTGCCCCGAATTTTTTAAGTTCAGCTACAGTGGTTTTTATCCTGTCGGATTCTTTATTTCGCAAGTCTAGAGCGTCTTTTATTACGGTTTGTCCCTGTGCTTGAGTTGCTATAACGGCAAGTACAGGTATCTCATCAATAAGGCGAGGAATAATATCTCCTTCAATTGTACAGCCTTTCAAACCGGTATATTTAACTCTTATATCTCCGGTTAATTCATTTGATACAATCCGTTTATCCAGAATTTCAATCTCAGCACCCATATCGCGTAAAACATCTAAAAATCCTGTTCGTGTAGGGTTTAGCCCCACATTTTTTAATATTATTTCAGAATTCGGAACAATTAGTGCGGCCGCAATAAAATATGCAGCACTTGATATGTCTCCGGAAATTTCTATCACGCTCGGGGTTAATTCGGATTTTGAAATCGTTGTTGTAAGTCCGTTTATTTTTAAGTCAGCGCCCATATATGACAGCATTAACTCGGTGTGGTTTCTGGATGGGCATGGCTCCGTAACTACGGTTGTGCCGTTTGCAAAAAGCCCTGCAAGAAGTATAGAGGATTTTACCTGAGCAGATGCAATTGGTGTGGTATAAGTTATACCTCTCAGATTTTGTCCCTGAATATAAAGAGGTGCCGTGTCATTATCAGATTTGATTTTTGCGCCCATAAGAGAAAGCGGTGTAATAATCCTTTTCATAGGACGTTTTGAAAGACTTTCATCTCCGGTTAAGGTTGAATTGAAGCTTTGACCTGCAAGAATTCCTGCAAGAAGTCTCATTGTTGTACCGGAATTCCCGCAGTATAAATCATTTGAAGGTAATGTTAACCTGCCGGAGGAGGTTATATAAAGCTCATTATTGTCTTTAAATTCTGCATATATTCCTAGTGCTTTACAAACTTCCAGTGAAGACAACGGATCTTTACCTTTTGAAAAATTTTTGATTACAGAGGTACCTTTAGCAAGGCTTGAGAGTATAACTGCCCTGTGAGATATTGACTTATCAGACGGGATTGTTATAATACCTTTTAATCCTGACTCGGTTTTTGAAACTTTTTTATGCATATATAAATTTTAACACAACTACCAGTATAAATATGGTCTATAGAAATATCTGTATGGATAGTAGTAGTATCTGCTATAGTTCATCTGCTGTTGCAGCATAAGTAGCCTTTGTATCATGAGTTCATGTTCTTTTTGTTTTTTAGCATCATTAATTTCTTTTAATAAATCTTTAACCTGTTCGGTTTTCTTATCTTGTGCATAATTAAGAGCCTCAAAACATTTAACAAGGTTATTACCCTCATATTTTGCTATACAGTCTTTTGCTGTCTTAAAAAAATCATCCTGACGTTTAGACCAGTTTTCTATATAAAAGTTTATATCCGGTGAATTGTTCATATATACCTTTTTCCAATCAGGCTTAACAACAAAATCTGTTATTTTCTTGTATGCATTGTCAATTTGGGGCTGTTCAAGTTCAGCTATCATGTTATCAACTGTGTATAAAATTGCATCTGGATTTTTAAGAAGAATATTTTTAGTCTTATATAAATAGTTTAGTTTTAAAGATTTGTCAGGGCAGTTTTGTGCTGCTCGCATGTAATTTTTTGCAATATCAGGTTTTAGTTTTATTAGCTGCTGTGCATACTCATAAGCTTTTTCGTTGTCTTTAAGATTATAATTTGCGATATACAGTAATTCTGTTGCGTCATAAAAATTATAATCGAATTTTGAAATTTTAGAGGCATATTTAATCACATTGTTATAGTTATTAAGTTTGAGATATGTCTCGGCAAGTATAAGATAATTCCGTTTTGCTATTTCAAAATCGGTAATTGATTCAAACTCTTTAACAGCTTCTGAATATTTTTTCATATGAACACAGCTTCTGGCTATTATATCACTCAGCATGTCTTTTGGCATAAGACCGTCTGTATTCAGCTCCCGTAACCTCAAGGCATAATTGTAAACCTGCTGCGATTCAGAATTGGCAGCGTATATGAACATTAATTCATAAAGTGCCGGCATGTAGTCCGGATATTTTTTTAAGATTTTTTCATAATATTTGATTTTTTTATCTACTTTAGCTGAATCTTGAGCTTTTTGCATATATTTTTCGGCATAGTGATATTTTGATTTGTCTAATGAAACTATCTGACTGTTGACAGTAAATTTCATGGTAGAAGAATCAAAACTGTATGGTTGAATATTTTCTATGGCAAAGGCACTTCCAATTGTCATTAAAATTGCAGCATTAAGTAGCAAACCTTTCATATATACTCCTTGAGGTGAGGATAACAAATTTTTTTATAAAAGTCAACAAATTCAATTGTTTGTGTTAAAATTATTTTAACTGTGAATTAAATATAAAATCAAAACCCCATAGAGGGGTGTCCGAGCGGTTTAAGGTGCAGTCTTGGAAAGGCTGTGTGGGACTTGTTCCACCGTGGGTTCGAATCCCATCCCCTCTGAATAAAAACGGTTAAGACCTCTTAACCGTTTTTATTTGCAAAAT
>CAYYAG010000051.1:1661-8123 GCA_964470005.1 uncultured Muribaculaceae bacterium | reverse complement strand
GGTAAAAGACAGCTTTGAGCTTATACATAAACAGGTTTTGGAAACTTTGCAAAAGCTTGGCCTGGAAGAAATTGAGGCCGAAGGTAAAGAATTTGATCCGAATTTTCACGAAGCAGTTATGCAAACCCCGACAAGTGAACACCCTGAACATACAATTATAAATGTACTTCAAAAGGGATATAAGATGGGCGATAAAGTTTTACGTCCTTCATTAGTAAATGTAGCAACAGCCGAATAGAAAAATCAATTTGAGGAAGAATGACAGATTATTACGAAATACTTGGAGTATCAAAAGACGCAACTAAAGATGAAATAAAATCAGCTTTCAGGAAAAAAGCACGTCAATATCATCCGGATGTTAATAAGGCACCCGATGCAGAAGAAAAATTCAAAGAACTCGGCAAAGCTTATGAAACATTAATGGACGATAACAAACGCGCCACCTATGACAGATTTGGAGAAGACGGACTTAAAAATGCCGGTTTTGATACGGGCGGGCCGTTTGCAGGAGGTTTTGGCGACTTAAACGATATTTTCAATTCATTTTTTGGCGGAATGGGATTCGGCTTTGGCGGCGGGCACGCGGATCCTAATGCTCCTCAGCGAGGGGATGACCTGAGGCTTGATATTGAAATTGAATTTGAACAGGCAATTTTTGGTACAAATAAAGAAATTAAATTTGATCACTTGGAAACATGTACTGAATGTGGAGGCAGCGGTGCTGCAAAAGGTTCAAAACCTGTGACTTGCAGAACCTGCGGAGGTTCAGGCCAAGTTCAAACTGTTACCAGAACACCGCTAGGTGCATTTACTCAAATAAGCACATGCCCCGATTGTCATGGAAAAGGACAAAGAATAGAAACCCCATGCCCGGCCTGCAAAGGTTACGGCAGAGTTGAAAAGGAAAAGAAAATTGAAATAAAAATTCCTGCAGGGGTAGATAATATGTCTAAAATTCGTGTTTCAAGAGAAGGCGATGCAGGAATTAACGGAGGGGCTGCCGGTGATTTATTTGTCGTATTACATGTCAAACCGTCCGAATACTTCCAGCGTGACGGGATGAATGTCTATACCATGATTGAGATTTCTCCGGCCCAAGCTGTTTTGGGTGATGAAGTTACTATAAAAACACTTGACGGTGAACAAAAAATCCAAATCCAGGCCGGTATCCAAAGCGGTAATACTATAAAAATCAAAGGAGCAGGAGTTCCGGTTATTTCAAGGCCATCACAGAGAGGCGATCATATAGTTGTTGTAACGGTTAAAACCCCTACACAAATTTCTGAAGAAGAGAAAAATCTTTACCGCAAATTATATGAGCTGAATACAAATAAAAAACCCCAGGAGTCTTTGATGTCTAAGGTTAAAGGAGTTTTTAATAATGCGTAGATTGATATTATTAATCATATCAGTATTCGTATTTACGAACACGGTTTTTGCAGCAAAAGTGCCTGCAGAATTGCAAAATTACATAAATACCTCTTTTCCTAAAACAGAATTCAGATTTGACGGAGTAATTATTTTACCCGATGCAACAATTTATCTGCCGTTATTTCCGGCAAAACCATTGGACGTAGAAAAAATTGAAATCAAGTCTACAATTCCGGCTGATAAAACTCTGGCGGAAAAACCTGATGCTGTAATATTCAATAATAATTACGTACTGTTAAAGGTAATTAATGAAAAAGATAACAAAAAAACCATAATTGCACCGGCAGATATTCCGGAAGAAATCCGAAACGGGTTGCTGCCGCAGGATATGCTAGTGCCGATGGGGCTTATTATACCTGAGAATTTAAAGGGCATTATAGGAAATCTTAACATATCCCTTGCAGAAAACACTGGCATAAAAGTTCCGGTTCCGCAAATAAAGAATACAAATCTTCAAACCAGTGTAACACCGCTTCCGGAGCTTAAGAATAAAACTTTTTACATAGCAACCGGATACTCAAAAAACATCCAGGTAGTGAATTCTGACAGCAAAACGCCTTCTTATGCACTATCGCAAAATCATGTTCCCAACTGCATGAAGGGTTACAATAACCGTTTTCTTCTTGTAACCGAATTTGGCAGTACGGCATTAAACATTATTTCACTTGCTGATGAAGATGTGATAAAAGAAATTCTTTTTAATACAAAACCCGATGAAATCCTGATTGATAACGATAAAAAAACAGCCTATGTTTCAAGTCCGGAAGATGCAAGTATTTATATGGTTAACCTTGAGACAATGACTCTTTCAAAACAAATAAAAATAAACGGTATGTGCGAAAGATTAACCCTGAGTGATGACGGCACAAAAATCTTCTATGTTGACAAAAAGACGAATGAGATTTGGGCAATTGAGCTTGAAAATAATTATCTTTTAAAAGATATCGGCAAATTTCCGAATGTATCAAAAATTGCCTTTAATAATAACAAACTATACATAACAAGCCGTACAAAGAATCATCTGGCAATAATAGACTACGAAACAAACGGACTCATTGCTGAGGTTGAAATTGCCGTGAAACCTGTTGATATGCTCGCATATAAGAACACTCTTTTCATTCTGGGCGCCCAAGCAAACGTAATTCAGGTTGTCGACACAAAAACTGATGAGATTACTGATTCTATATATCTAAACACAAACGGATTTCCGACTAACATCAATCCTATTGAAGGCACCAATCTTGCTATCATATCTGATTCAAGGGCATCAATCTACAGTGTTTTGGATATGACAAAAAAAGAAATAATAAAAATCAGCCCTATAGAAGTACCAATCAGAACAATTGTTGTGACCGACATAGTGAATAAAATTAACAAATGACAAAATATTTTGATAAAATTACCGAAGATACATTAGCCGCCCTTGAAGAAACACAGAAAAACTTCTGGAATATATCAAGGGTTACGGGAGAATTTTTATATACGTTAATAAAGACAGCAAACTGCAAAAATGCACTGGAGATAGGCACATCAAACGGATATTCGGGAATTTGGCTTGGGAAAGCACTTAAAGAAACTGGAGGACATTTAACAACTATTGAGTTCTGGGAAAAAAGATTTTCTATAGCAAGGGAAAACTTTAAAGCCTGTCAATTGGAGGACGTTATTTCAATAGTTCAGGGTTCTGCATGCGATATTTTAAAAAATCTGCCTGAAGAATTCAAAATAGACTTTGCATTTATTGATGCAAATAAAAGAGAATACATAGATTATTTTAATCTTATACATCCGCATTTAAATACAGGCGGATTCATATGCTGTGACAATGTTCTTTCTCACGAAGAAAAAACAAAAAGTTTTATTGATGCCATAAATCAACACCCCTGCTATGAAAATGTGGTGCTAAATCTTCCTACAGGTTTGTCTCTGGGCAGAAAAATACGTTAAGCTAATTTAACAATGCACTTGATTATTTAAATTTTTAGGATATTATTAAATTACACAACTAGCTAGAAAAGGAATAAAATTATGTCAAAACAATGTGAAATATGCGGTAAAAAACCGATTAAAGCAGCGAAGTTAACATTTTCGCATAAACAAATTGTACATACTCAAGAACCTAATTTACAATCCGTAAAAGCCGTAATTAACGGTCAGACAAAAAGGATTAAGGTTTGTACTTCATGCTTAAGAGCAGGAAAAGTACAAAAAGCCGTATAAAATTTTTGAGTGTAAATAAAGGAAAAAGGGAAAGAGTCCTCTTTTGAAGGGCTCATTTATTTTGTTACGAAAGTGATGCATGATTTTCGCTATGCATCGTAGCGTTTAAAGGATTTTTCAATATTTTTACTTATCAAGGATTTGACTGTATCATATTCCGTTGTCAGTGAAGATATCTCCGTATCAAGATTTTTCATCTACAAGTCCAGCTTATTAATCTCGACTAAAATTTTTTGCATTTTTAATAATTTTTTTATTTATTAAGCGATGTAACAAGAATATGCTTAATTATTTGTCTTTTTAATACAAATTTAATAGAATATAATTGGGGAAAATTTAAGGGATATAAAAAATGGAAGACACAGGGGCTAAAACTTTATCACCACAGCAGGTAAGAAATATTCTTAAAGCTGATAATAAAGAAATTGTTGATCTTTGCAAACGTGCATCTATTCTGCCTAAAAAAAATGCAAAAGGTCAAACATATTTTTCTTATGACGAAGTTAAACATTTAAGAAAAATTCAAGCTCAAAAAACCATGTCACTTCCTATTGAAAAACATCAGTCTGCTGTAACAAGCATTCTAACATCTTTAAAAAATATGGAAAATGCCTTAAGTGATAAAATCTCCAAAGTTATTGACGAAAAACTTGAAGGTATGGATGAAGTTGTTGTGGAACTTATTCGATGCAAAACTGATAATGAAACCTTAAAACAAAAAATTATTGACCTGAATAAAGAAGTTTATCAGCTAAAAAATGACTTGAACAGCTATAAACACGTAGGACTGGGGCTATACAAGAAAAAAGAGCGCCACATCTGGGAATAGCAAGACACAAAGGAATAAAACAATGGCCGTAAAAGAAGAATTAACAACAAATACAGAAGAAAGAAACAAAGCACTCAAACTAGCCATAGAAAAAATTGAAAAGGATTTTGGTAAAGGTTCAATAATGAAACTCGGCGATAAAGCCACCGTTAATGTCGATGCGATCCCGACAGGAGCTTTGGCATTGGATGTCGCTCTCGGCATCGGAGGCATACCGCGTGGACGTATTATAGAAATCTATGGTCCGGAAAGTTCCGGTAAAACAACTTTAGCACAGCATATTGTCGCCGAATGCCAAAAACGCGGCGGTATCGCAGCCTTTGTTGATGCTGAACACGCGCTGGATCCTGAATATGCTAAAAATTTGGGTGTACAAATTGACGATTTATTAATCTCACAGCCTGATACGGGTGAACAGGCTCTGGATATCACGGAAGAACTTGTAAGATCAGGCGCTGTTGATGTTGTAGTTGTGGATTCCGTTGCAGCTCTTGTTCCAAAAGCTGAAATTGAAGGCTCTATGGAAGATCAGCAAATGGGCTTGCAGGCACGTTTGATGTCAAAAGCTTTACGTAAACTCACAGGCGTAATCGGAAAAACTAATACTACCGTAATTTTTATAAACCAGTTGCGTATGAAAATCGGTGTTATGTATGGCAACCCGGAAACAACAACCGGCGGTAATGCCTTGAAATATTACGCAAGCGTCCGCATGGAGATTAAACGGGTTGAAGGCTTAAAAGGCGAAGACGGCGATGTGGGCAACCATGTCAGAGTAAGAGTATTGAAAAACAAGGTTGCACCGCCTTTCCGCACGGCAGAATTTGATATTATATTCGGTAAAGGTATCTGCAAAATCGGCAATATTCTTGATGTGGCTGTTAACCTTGATATTGTTAAAAAAGCAGGAGCATGGTTTAGCTTTAACGATGAAAAACTCGGTCAGGGCAGAGATAAAGCAAAAGAATTCCTTGCCGCGAATCCGGATATTCTTGCAGAAGTTGAAAAATTGGTTAGAGAAAAACTTGCACAACAATAAAACCATTGTAAACAAATGTAAATGTTAATTTATCTAATTAGCAATTATTTTTATGTTTGTTTTTAGTATAATCTAAATAGGAGGCATCTAATATGCAAGTAAATGCAATAAACTCTTTCAGTAATGTAAATTTTGAAGGCAGAAAAGAAAAGAAAGCAGAAAAGAAAGTTCCTGAAAATCAACAGGTGCAACCCCAACAAAGATTTATGAGCAAATTGTCCGGTCCAATTGCAGCAGCATTATTCCTTGTGCCGATAGCAACACTACCGACTTCATGCGACAAAATTGAAGTAAGTGCTCATGCGGGCGTTAATGTTGGCCTACAGCCACCATGCCCTCCGGGAGAAGATAACGAACCGGCTATTGACTGGGCTGTACAGGACTCTCTCCTTACTTGGGGAAATGATTATCTGGCACTCCCTATCGATGGACTTGACGGCGATAAATCAAACAAAGCATTAAGATATGCTGAAGGTAAAAGACAGTGGGAATATAACCGTCCGGAATATATAGAGTTAAACCTTCCTCTATCAAATGAAAATGAAACCCGTTATGATCATGTTATTGCAGATACAATTAAAAACGACATAAGAATAACCCGAGTAAATCCTGGTGAAATTACTATTGTAAAACCTAACGGAACAATGACTGATAATATTAGCGGTTTGATGTTTAACGAAGACGGTTATAAAACATTCGCACATTCAAACGGCAAAGATTCAATTTACGTATATCCTAAAGCAACCTCCGGAGAATACAACGGTAAATATGTCCAAAAAAATATTATTGGCAGAGGCTACCTTGATAAAAGTAAATACGGTGAGAATGTTCTGCTAGTCGATCTCTTATCACCAGATGGTGTCGAAAACTATCCGCCGATAGAAGAACACTATATTGAAGTCTACGGACAGGCAATTACAAAAGATGAAATCGCAGATATACT
>CAYYAG010000051.1:0-1561 GCA_964470005.1 uncultured Muribaculaceae bacterium | reverse complement strand
TAAAAAAGCTCCTAAAAAGGAGCTTTTTTAATGGATTTGAAAAACACATTTTGTACAATGAGCTTTAGGATGCAAAACAAGATTATCTTCCAAATCATACATCCTCTCAACTTTTGAATTTAATGGCGCACCGCATTTCGGGCATTTAAGACCGCCTGCCCCGTTGAGTATTAACTCTTTTAAACTTTCTATAACCTGTAATGAAACAAAATCGTTTCTGAAGTCTTTTTCCAACCTTCTGATTTCTTCAGGATGACATTTTAAACCCTTAGCCAGGTTTTGTCTTACGGTAACGGATAAAAATAATTCTTTACCTGCCTCAATATCTTCTATCAAGGCTAAATCCAAATTCGACCTTGCGGCAAGACCTTTCGCAGACAGTCCCAGATTATCTCTTTTTTCCTGAACAAATTGTGCCAAAGTTTTTTTCATAACAAAATTATAGCATAAAAAAAGCCCCTTTCGGGGCTCTTTTCATTAATTATTCAATTTTCGCAAGTGCCTCTGCTAGAGCGTCGAAGTCATTAAGCGACTTATATTTAGCATCCGCAGTCCGATATGCCTCATCCAAATTGGATTCTCTTTGTCTATAGTACTCATCAGCAGCTCTTGCACCATCAGTATCAAATGTCGTAGCTGTACTTGGATGGTGCTCCAAGGTCGTACCGTTCTCTCCTCTGTCAATTTTGCCGATATCAGTCTCAACAGTACCATCGCTGCCTTCATATCTTGACATTATATAGCTTTCTTCAAATACACCCTCTTGGTTTTTGATATAAATTACAACACCATCACGTAACCACGTACCGGGGTTCACATATTCTGACGTTAAATCAAAACCTTCTTCAAACTGCATATAGATATTATCACCAATAAGAACACCATTTGGACCGTTCTTTACTTCATTACCGTTTACTTGAAGGGTTAGCTCTTCAGCGTCAGGTCTTGTTGCCGTACCACTAAACGCAAGCTCTCCAATATTACCTTCAACAGTAGCATTACCTGATGTTATGTCCATAATCCTTGCAGGTGTCGCAAAGCCTATTTTCACCATTCCAGGTGTTTCATATGAACCTGTACCAACCTTAAGATTTAAAGCTATCTTTGTAGAATCCGTTCCGGGGTATTCCAAACCAACGCTGGAGAACATTGAAGATAACATGTATGTAGAACCGTTTGGATCTATTGTTACATCATCACCAACATTGTGAGTTAATACCACATCATCATTCTCAAATTTAACCTGGGCTTCATTATCTTCCACCTGAAATTTATAGTCAAATCCATCATCCGTCTCAAATTTATCACCAATTACATTATTAATATAATCAACTATGTTTTGGGCAGTAAGGTCAGGCAGAGGTTCTTTATTGATATAAAGTTTCAATCCGTTACCAAAATCAATATATGGTGTTGCAACATCTGTTTTATCATTATAATCATAGCCATATGTAAAATCACGATTATCAGCCGTTTTATTTATTGTTCCACCATCCTGTCTATTCAAAAAGTTTACAATAGAAGCAGCCATCTCTCCGCTATTGGTATCTACACTGGCATT
>CAYYAG010000050.1:0-8605 GCA_964470005.1 uncultured Muribaculaceae bacterium | reverse complement strand
CCGATACTACCCACTTGTAGTTATTAATATTTTATTTTTGTTTTATGTTAATATAGGAAACATAAGGAGTTAGACTATGAAAAAAAATCTGATTACGGTTTTGTTAATTTTTGCAATACCTATCATTGCATACATGGCGCTGACCAAATCCGCTGCAACAACAGCGCAGACAACAGACACAGCCGCGGCAAACAAACCTCAGGTAATAAAATTCACATCTGCAATGTGTCTTGACTGCCAAAAAATGAACGGGATTTTTAAAGAAATTTTCCCGAAATATGAGGGGGAAATTATTCTGACAGAAATTCCTGTACAGGATAATACTTCATTTACCAATTCTCAAATTGAAAAATACAACGTAACCCTTGTTCCGACAATAATTCTGATTGACTCTTCCGGAAAGCAGACAAAACGTATTGAAGGGGCAATTGAAAAAGAAGAAATGGAAAGCTATTTAAAGGGTCTTAAATAATGGATTACGGAGATATATTCACCAACAATACAAGCATACTATTATTATACGGAATATCATTGCTTGGCGGGCTTATAGCCTCAATGTCCCCGTGCTCATTATCAATGCTTCCGATAATAATTGGATACATAGGCGGATACTCAAACGCAAAACCGTCTAAAACACTTTTGCAGATGATATTTTTTGTATCAGGTATGGCAATAGTATTTTCTTTAATCGGTATAATTTGCGCAATTACAGGAAAAGTATTTGTTTCCAACAGTTACTTTGTACTTATACTTGCATCGCTGCTAATGGTTATGGGATTAAAACTTGTTGGGCTGCTTGACTTTGAACTCCCTGTCTTAATTAAAAAAATGCCCCAAAATGATGCTCACCACACATATACATATCCAATCCTTTTAGGAGGCGTGTTCGCACTGGCAGGATCGCCGTGTTCAACCCCTATACTTGCAGGAATAATGGCGTTTGCATCTCTATCCGCAAATATTGTTAACGCAATAATAATGCTTTTTTTATTTTCAATCGGACAGGGACTAATCCTTATCCTTGCCGGTTTTTTGACCTCAAGACTCAAAAGCTGGCAAAACTTTTACAAAATTTCAGATATTTTGCTAAAGACAAGCGGTTTCTTACTAATTCTTGCATCATTATATATTTTTTATAAGATTTTCCTCCCGCTTATTGTAAATTAGCCCCCTGTGAGTTACAATATATGCAAAGGAGTATATTAAGATGAAAACATTTGAAGGTCAATTAACCACATCAGGGGAAAAGTTTTGTATAATAATTTCAAGGTTTAACGATTTTATAGGCTCAAAACTCTTATCCGGAGCCGTAGATGAATTAAAAAGACACGGCGTTGCTGATGAAAACATTGATATAGTAAAAGTTCCAGGCGCATTTGAAATACCTCTTGCCGCGAAAAAATTTGCAAAAACCGGTAGATACAATGCTCTTATAACCCTTGGTGCCGTAATAAAAGGCTCAACACCTCATTTTGATTATGTAAGTGCAGAAGTTTCAAAGGGTGTTGCACATATATGTCTGGAAACAGGAGTTCCCGTAATATTTGGAGTATTAACAACAGATAACATAGAACAGGCAATAGAAAGAGCCGGAACAAAAGCCGGTAACAAAGGTGCGGACGCTGCAAAAACCGCAATAGAAATGGCAAATTTGGTCAAATTAGTTTAGTTAGGGGGTCTAAATGAGCGAAGCAATTACAGAGTACAGAAATGAAAATACCAAAGATATTGACCTTTTATCTACGGTTGATATGGTAAAAAAAATGAACGAAGAGGACAAACTCGTTGCACTCGCGGTTGAGGATGAAACAGAACATATTGCTCAAGCTATTGACTTAATCGCAAAACAGTTCTTAAAAGGCGGCAGGTTATTCTACTTTGGGGCCGGAACATCCGGCAGGTTAGGCATTTTAGATGCATCAGAGTGTCCGCCTACATTCAGTGTACCTTATGATATGGTACAGGGAAGAATTGCCGGCGGGAAAGAAGCATTTTTATACTCTATTGAAGGTGCCGAAGATGATTTTGAACTGGGTGTTAACGACGCAAAAATCCTTACAGATAAAGATGTCTGCGTAGCCATTTCTGCCAGCGGAAACCCGAAATACCTTCTTGGTGTTTTGCATCAGGCTGATGAAGCAGGTGCAAAAACCATTGCAGTAACCTGTAACTCTCAAGGTAGAATTGCAGAAGAAGCAGGGCTTGTAATATGTGTTGAAGTAGGCCCTGAAGTCATTGCCGGATCCAGCAGGCTTAAGGCCGGTACCGCACAAAAAATGATTTTGAATATGCTGTCAACAGGTTCAATGATTAAAATCGGTAAAACTTATGAAAATTTCATGATAGATTTGAAAGCCGTAAATGAAAAACTCAAAGACAGAGCTATCCGAATTGTCGGTCAAATTGCTAATGTAAGCTTAGCTGATGCGCTTTCAACACTGTTGAAGTGTGAATGGGAAATTAAAACAGCCATTGTATCTTTAATGATGAAAATAAGCATCGAAGAAGCCAGGGACGAGCTTAAAAAGCATGGCGGCGTATTAAGAAAAATCATATATAAAGCAATGGTATAAGGAGTAAAGATGAAACTTACAGTACTTGGTGCAGGATGCTGGGGATTAACGTTAGCCTGGCTTTTGACAGATAACTTTGATGAAGTAACAATCTGGGGCAGACAGCAGGATTTGTCAGAAGATTTACTTAAGAACAAACATGCGTCAAAGCCGTTAGAAGTTCAGCTTTCCGAAAAAGTTGAAATAAGCTCCGACATGGTATCCGCAATAAAAGATGCTGATATAATTTTGAATGTAGTTGCAACATCAGGAACACGCGATGTCTGCGACAGGCTGAAGAACTCCGGTATAAAGCCTGAACAAATTCTTGTAAATGCTTCTAAAGGTATTGAATTACCCTCTTTAATGAGAATGAGTGAGGTAATAAAAGAGGTTCTGCCCGAGCAAAAGCTTGCAATTTTGTCAGGTCCGACTCTGGCAAAAGAAGTTTTACAGGGAAAACCGACCGCTGCATGTATAGCAAGTGAAGATATTAATACTGCGGAATTTGTCCAACATGCCTTAAATGTTCCCGGAAGATTCCGGCTATACACGAATAGCGATGTAATCGGGGTAGAACTTGGCGGAAGCTTGAAAAACGTAATTGCAATAGCATCAGGTTTTGCACACTCGATGAACCTCGGCGACAACTGCACAGGAACCCTTTTAACCCGCGGTATGGCTGAAATTGTGCGTGTAAGTATCCAACTGGGCGCAAATCCGTCAACCCTCTACGGGCTATCCGGAATGGGCGATTTAATAGCAACCTGCTCAAGCCCTATGTCCAGAAACTATACGGTTGGTTCAATGTTGGGACAGGGTAAAAAAATAGATGACATTTTAAATGAACTCGGGTCTGTAGCTGAGGGCGTTAAAACCTCAAAAGCTATTTGTGAGCTTGCAAAAAAACTCGATATAGATGTTCCTGTCTCAAATGCTATTTATGAAGCTGTATATACCGACATAACCCCGCAGGAATTATTAGACAAATTAATGAACAGGAAGTTAAAAGAAGAAGAAAAATATGTATAAATTTGCAGTAAGATATCTTAAAAACACATTTTATCCCGTAACAGTTCCCGAAACCATCCAGCTTGAAGACGGTCAAATGGTTATTGTGAGAACTGAAAAGGGCGAGGAAGCTTTAAAGATTTTTGTCGTAAACCCTAAAATTGCAAATGCCTGGGAAGAAAGCGAAACAAAACCCGAACCTTTACCTGTAATACGTGTTTTATCCCAACGGGATTTACAAACCCTGGATGAGATAAAAAAAGAAGAAGTAACATCATTTTTTAAGTGTCAGGAACTTATTAAGCAGCACGGCCTGGCTATGAATCTTGTTCAGTGTAGAATAACTTTTGATAGGCGTAAAATAACTTTTTATTACACGGCACCGGAAAGAGTTGATTTTAGGGCATTATTAAAGGATTTAACACAGGTTTTCACACGTGTACGTATAGATTTAAGACACATAGGCGTAAGAGATGAAACATCAATCCTTGACGGTATAGGGATTTGCGGCAGACCTTTCTGCTGTTCAAGTTTCTTGAGAAAATTTGCAACAATTAACGTAAAACTTGCCAAGGACCAGGGTATGCCAATTGCGCCCGGTAAGATTTCCGGTACTTGCGGAAGGCTTCTTTGCTGCCTTACCTATGAGTACTCAAACTATATTGATGCAGCAAAAGGCATGCCGCCGGTAGGATCATCCGTAATGACACCTGAAGGATTAGGAAAAGTTTGCTACCTACAGTTTTTGAGCGGCAAAGTGGCTGTTAAAACAGAAGACGGTAAAGTAAAAGAATTCCCAAAAGGCGACATTGAAATGGTTGATGCGGATGTTAACGTAGAAATTGATGTACAGCCTTTGAATACATCTTATGACGACGATATGCATATTGACATACGCCAACTTGAAGATGACAAGAACAGCTCAACCGGTAATATATAAATTCCGGTACCAAGGAACAATTTAGTCAATTAAACGCCTAAACTACTTAATATTTTAGTCTCCCTTTAAGATGTAAATATTATTGTTTAGCATAAACATAATATACGTCGCCGTCAACAAGTTTAACCGAATATTTTGCGAATTTTTTATATTTGGGATCAGGTTCCTCTTGAGATACATTCGCAACAAAATCATTCAAAACAAATGATCTTACTTCGTTAAGCGTAAAAAATCTTTTTGACAAATATTTTATAAACTTTTCATATGCGCGATCATCATCCATAATATAATTATACCCATTTTTTGAATAAATGCAACACTACTTAACATTCTTAAAAAATTCATCCGTAATGAGTTGTGAGTATTTATTTTTTTCTGTAATAGAAAGAAGAAGCCTTTCCTTGCCTCCGGAGTCTTTAACAACAGCAATTATACCGGCGACATCACCTATTGGAAGTTTTTTAACTTTTGCTTCAAACTTTACATAAGGCACTGATTTCCCATATGCGGAGAGGGTTCCTTTTTTTGTTACAGACAAATCATTGACTGAAATTGCCTGATATTTTATTTTTTTAACAGCATTTTGAAGTTTTTCTTCAATATTGTCGGATTTTAAATCTTCCTCTGTCAAAATAGGCTTGTCACCCGTATCAACAACTATCATCTTTTGTCCTGATGCTTTATGTTCTGCTATAACTGCATTATAACCCATAATTCCGGCAGCTTTTTCTATCTCAAATTCATCATTAATTTTAGAAAAATCTCCGACTTTTTTGGCTCTTTCAAGGATAACTTCCTGCGAAGGATGCAGCCATGCACCCAGCCAGCCGCCAATCAATTCTTTACCTCCAATAGAAAGAAATCCTATAATAGCAAGGGTTATAACAACCGCTCTTAGAATATTTTTCAGACAGCCAATCATCTTGAATTCCTCTTTATAAACTGCTATAATTATAACGAAAAATTTTGATGTATAATAATATTATAGTTATGACAAAAATGGAAATCAATAATATAAATAGTTGGGAAGTACTACCGGAAGATACAACTCCCGTAATGCGTCAATATTTGGAGATTAAACGTGAAAACCCAAACATGCTTTTGTTGTACAGATTAGGTGATTTTTACGAAACTTTTTTTGAGGATGCCTTAAAGCTTTCAAAAGCTCTAGAAATAACCCTGACCGGTAAAGATGCTGGTGCACTTGGCAGGATACCACTTGCCGGCATCCCGGTTAAAGCTGCCGATACGTATATTGAGAAACTGGTGCAAAAAAATATTAAAGTTGCTATATGTGAACAGCTTGAAGACCCTAAATACACAAAAGATCTTGTAAAACGCGGAGTTACAAGAATTATAACAGCCGGAACAATTATTGAAACTAATTTTTTAGAACAAACCACAAACAATTATATTTGTGCAATGTTCAAAGATGAAAAAAGCGATATCTACGGCCTTGCATACGCTGATATTTCAACCGGTGAATTCAAGGTAACTCAGGCAACTTTAGACTTAATAATGGGGGAACTTGCAAGGCTTAACCCGGCTGAAATTATTGCGCCGGCAATACACGATGAGATTAAGCCATTCCAGATAGTTCCGGATGAAAGAATTAATCTTCCCGAAAATATTACGAAAATATACAACTGTTCAAAAATCCCATCGTCTGTCTTTGAACCTGCATTTGCAGAGAGTAATCTGAAAGCCGTATTTGAAACCGCCAGCGTGGAATCTTTTGGTTATGAGAGATGCAGGCTTGGTTTCAGAGCAGCAGGGGCACTGTTATCATATATCTGGGAAACGCAAAAGGGCAATATGCCTAAATTTGAGAGAATCGAGCATTATGAGCTTTCGGAATATATGATAGTTGATACCAGTACAAGAAAAAATCTTGAATTAACCGAAACATTGCGTGAAAAGAACAAATATGGCTCGCTTCTGTGGTCTGTAGATAAGACAAAAACAAATATGGGTGCAAGACTTTTGAGAAGCTGGATATGCCAGCCGCTAAAAAACCTTGAAGATATTCAAAAAAGACAGGATGCCGTATCTGAGTTTGTAGAAAAAAGTAATCTCAGACGTGAACTTTCTGAAAAGTTAGAAAAAATTCAGGATATACAAAGACTCTCCACAAGAGTAAGCAACGGCAGCGCAACTCCCAGGGACTTTATAGGCTTAAAAACCTCATTAGCAGCATTGCCTGATATATTGAATACTGCAAAAAATCTTGCTAATAACCCTTTCGAAAAAATTGAAGAATATCAAGAAGAAATTGCCATTTACACTGACCTAATTGAACGAACAATAAATGACAACCCGCCTATACATATAAAAGAAGGCGGCATAATAAAAAATAATGTTAACGGTGAACTTGATTATTTCAGGGATTTACTCACCGGCGGCGAAGAATGGCTGAAAAACTTTGAAGAAACAGAACGGGAAAAAACCGGAATTAAAAATCTAAAAGTCGGTTACAATAAGGTTTTCGGATACTTTATTGAAATCACAAATTCCAATATAAACATGGCTCCGGAAAATTACATAAGAAAACAGACACTCACCAATGCGGAAAGGTTCATTACAGAAGAACTTAAAAAACATGAGGATGACGTTTTATCTGCAAGAGTAAAATCTGAGGAGCTGGAATACAAGCTATACACTGATTTTAGAGAATATTCAAAAGAATATGTTACAAAAATCCGGGAAATCGCAGAAGCTATAGCGCTGGTGGATGTTGCAACATCACTGGCTGAAGTTGCAGTGGAAAATAATTACGTAAAACCAATTGTGGAAGACTCTGATGACTTTATCGTCAAAAATGGCAGACACCCTGTTCTAGAAAAGATTTTACCACTAGGTGAATACGTTTCAAATGATTTAACTTTAAAAAGCAATTCAGTTGATACAACACAATTTATGGTACTTACAGGCCCCAACATGGCCGGGAAGTCGACCTATATGCGTCAAAATGCTCTAATCGCAATATTGGCACAAATCGGATCATGGGTACCGGCCGATTATGCAAAAATAGGGATTGTCGACAAAATTTTCACACGTGTGGGCGCATCCGATGACTTAACACTCGGACAATCAACCTTTATGGTGGAAATGATAGAAACAGCCTGTATATTAAATTCAGCAACAGAAAAAAGCTTTATTCTGCTTGATGAAATCGGCCGCGGTACAAGTACATACGACGGGGTTGCCATTGCTTGGGCAGTTGCAGAATATATTGCAACAAAAATCAAAGCAAGATGTATTTTTGCAACTCACTACCATGAGCTCAACGTAATGACAAATACTTACCCGCAGATAAAAAACTACCGAATTACGGTTGCAGAAGAAAACGGTGAAATTGAGTTCTTACGTAAAATAGTACCGGGCGGCGCAAGCAAAAGCTACGGTATTCAGGTTGCAAAAATGGCAGGACTTCCCAATACCGTCATTAAGCGCTCTCAAGATTTGATGACAAAAATGCAGCGTGATTTTTCAAGCAATTTAGCAACCCGCAAAAAATCTGATATATCCGAACCGCAAGTTCCTCAGCTAAATTTATTTAATTGATAAAATTTGTAAATTTTTTTCAAAAAAAACGCAAAAAAATTATTTATGCGTTTTAATGTTAAAGGTAAGGAGTTAAAATGCAAGTAAGTTTTAATCCTAATGTAAGTTTCAAACAACAGATATCACAAGGACAAACAACACCTTTTGTCCAGCAGCCTGATACAACTTCTGTTATCAATCAAACAGAACCTGCAAAACGCAAGGGAGTCAGGGAAGATATAAGCAAAATTGCCAAATTTTTCACTACTTTAAGCGAAATGACCAAGGCAACATTTAAAGCTATAGGATACGGAGCATTAACCGTTGGGGCATCGTTACTTGGTTTTTGGACTTTTGGGGCTGTGCCAAGGGGATTTGCAAAAGGTAACAATATACTAGATACATTTAAACATCCTATAAAAAGTATAAGTAAAAAAGGTAAAGTTGTCACAGCACTTTTAGGATTAGGGGTAGCATCATATCATATTATAAAAGGTAAACTAATATCAAACCAACGTACCGCAAATGTAGACCACCAGTTAAAAACTGGTCATAGACC
>CAYYAG010000049.1:0-9107 GCA_964470005.1 uncultured Muribaculaceae bacterium | reverse complement strand
ATAAAGGAGGCAAGACAGGTTCCGAGATGTATGAAGAAGCTTTTCGAAAGTGATTAGAGACTTATACTGTTAAGCCGGCAAGAGTATTGAAAACTGGGGATTATAAGGCATAAAAAATATTTTAACCGTTACGGTATGTACATATTGGTTATTACGGATGTCCGGATGAGGAATACTTAGGGTAAATATTATTCCAATACCTCCAGATTTACAGTAGAAAAGTCGGATACAAAGTTTTTTATTCCTGTAGATTGCACACGGCATTTTAATTTTCCTGTCGGATATTTTTTATAATGATACGCGGAAGATAACATCATTACTTTCGCGGCATCAAGTATATTGAGTTTTGACAGGTCAAGTGTCATCTCGGGACAGTCGAATTTATTTATATACTTTTTAATATTATTAAGAATTTCTTGTGAATTCCCGCAGTTTAAATCTAAAAATTTGCTTTTTGCTATATTTTGAGCCATATTTTCCTCTTTTGAGCAGAAAATCGTAAAAAAAATAAAAAACTTTAAATTTTTATAATTTTTTAATACTTTTAGCGGATATTTATAGTATAATTATTTTGTGGGGGCTATTATGGGAAGTATTATGAGTATAAAATCAATAAATGACCTGGCAAAGGATGTATTAAAGATAGAAGCGGATTCAATTTTAAAATTAATCGACAGAATTGGCGATAATTTTGACAAGGCAATTGAGCTTTTATATGAATGCAATGGCAGAGTAATTGTCACAGGTATGGGGAAGTCAGGGCTAATCGGGAAGAAAATTGCGGCAACTCTCTCATCTACGGGTACGCCGTCTTACTTTTTGCATCCTGCAGAAAGTACTCACGGTGATTCAGGAGTGATAACCCGTGATGATGTGATTATTGCAATTTCAAACAGCGGTGAAACTCAGGAATTGATGAATCTTTTGCCGCTTATCAAAAGATTTGGAATCCCTATGGTAGGCATGACAGGAAATATGAGTTCAACACTGGCAAAAGCAAGTGATGTTGTTTTGGATATTGCGGTGGAGCGCGAGGCATGCCCTTTGAATAAAGCACCTACGGCAAGTACTACGGCAACTCTTGCCATGGGTGATGCCCTTGCCGTGTGCCTATTAGAAAAACGCGGTTTTTCCGAAGAAGATTTTCTTATATTCCACCCGTCCGGTGCTTTGGGTAAAGGATTTCTATATCATGTTGAAGATTTAATGCTGTCCGATGTGGAAAAACTTCCGATAGTTCATGAGAATGATACTTTTACTTCAGTCATAGAAATTATTTCAAAGTTTAAACTCGGTATGGCAATGATTATAGATAATTCTGGAAAACTCTCAGGTGTATTGACCGATGGTGATATCAGAAGAACATTAATAAAATATCCGGATACGGCATCTTTGTTGATTAAAGATGTTATGACTGTCAATCCAAAAAGGATTTCAGGTGATAAATATGCTGCAAGTGCGTTACATTTAATGGAAAAATATTCAATTACTGCTCTGGCAGTCGTGGATGGTGAAGATATGCCGGTTGGTGTTATTCATATTCATGATATCTTGAAAGCAGGTGTTGCATAATGGATCTTAGAGAAAAAGCTAAAAAAATTAAACTCATGGCGTTTGATGTTGACGGAGTCATGACTGACGGCAGCGTTACATACGATGAGAACGGTGTTGAATATAAAACATTTAATGCAAAAGACGGACATGGTTTGGTCAGGATGGCTAATGCCGGATTTATTACGGCAATTATTACAGCGCGAAATAACGGAACAGTTGAACATCGCGCCAAAAACCTTAATATAACAGAGCTTCATCAAGGGAAAAAATATAAACTCCCGACACTTGAAGAATTAAAAGAAAAGTATAACCTTTCTTATGATGAAATTTCATATATGGGTGACGATTTACCGGATATTTGCTGTCTGGAAAAGGTAGGTCTGGCATGCTGCCCGAATGATGCCGTAGATGAGGTTCGTGAAATTTGTCATTTTGTTTCTTCAAAGAACGGCGGAAAGGGAGCCGTAAGAGAGCTTTGTGATTTTATTCTTGAATGTCAGGGGATTGAAAAAGAGTATATAGTTTGTGAAGGCAGCAACGGGAGAAAGTAATGTACGAAATTAAAACACAGGCGTTTTTTGCAGCAGCTCACCACCTTTTGAACTATGAGGGTGAGTGCGAAAATCAGCACGGCCACAATTGGATGGTTGAAGCTTATGTTAAAGGGGATACTCTTGATAAGAGTAATATCTTAATTGATTATAAAGTATTAAAACGTGAGTTGAATGAAGTATTAGATTTGTTGGATCATAAGGATATTAATGAAATTCCGGAATTTTACGGAGAAAGTCCGTCAAGTGAGATGATAGCACGTTTTATTTATGGAAAATTAAAAGAAAAAATAGTACAGTTAGATAAAATTTCAGTTTGGGAAACACAGACCTCCTGTGCATCATATTATGAAGAGGAATAGAAAAAGATGAATTTTTTACAGGCAATTTTGATGGGGATCGTACAGGGGCTTAGTGAGTTTTTGCCGGTATCAAGTTCCGGGCATCTTGTTTTTACGTCGAATTTTTACAAGGTTTTTAAAGGTATTGAAATAGTTCAACACTCAAATGAAGAAATCTTTTTTGATATCATGCTGCATTTTGGAACATTGATAGCAGTTTTAATCTTCTTTAGAAAAGATATTGCCAATATTTTAAAAGCTTTGTGGAAAGGGATTAAAATCCGAAACTTTTCTGATAAAGATGCTAAACTTGGTTTATATATAATCTTAGGCACAATATTAACAATTGCCGTTGCATTACCAATGGAAAAAATTGCAGAAAAACTGGTTTATTCACCTGCTATTGTTGGGATTTTGCTTATTATAACAGGCTTTGTATTATTTTACAGTGAATACAGATCCAAAAAAATTCCAACTAAAAATGATGTTGACTTAAAAAGTTCAATATTAATAGGTATAGCACAGGGTATTGCAGCCTTGCCCGGTTTTTCACGTTCCGGCTGGACAATTGCAACGGGTCTATTTAACGGGTTGGACAGGTTAACGGCAGCAAGATATTCTTTTTTGCTGAGCATACCGATAATTCTTGGCGCATCAATGGTTTATCCGTTTATAAAGATAGATTTGCATGAAGCGCTTACATATAACTGGTTTGCAATAGTTTCAGGAACAATTGTTTCAGGACTTGTAGGGTATTTGTGTATTAAGTATTTTTTAAAATTTGTTGCAAAGTTTTCTCTTGCAATATTTGGATATTATTGTGTTGCAGCAGGTATTTTGACAGCTGTATTTTTTACTGTTTTTGCATAAAAATATTGTAAAAAAATGTTAAAGAAAAAAAATGCGATGGCAAAAAAAATTTTGACAGATTTTATATTAAACGTAATGTGTGCGGAGTAAAGATGATTTCATCTATAAGCAGTTATAATAACGGTGTGAGTTTTAAGAATAGTGATAATGCGCAGGGTAATAAACTGCCTTACGCAAAAGATACTCTGCTTGAAAATAATTTTGCGAACAGAGCACGAATAGGTTTTGATAAATTTACCAACGCATTAACATTATATCCCGCAAAGGGTTTGAAGGGAAGCAAAAATGCTAATTTCTATGAGTTTTTAACAATGGGTACAGTTCCGTATGTAATTGGAAGTTTGATGTTGATGTCAGTGTTTAACTCCGCTAATAAATATTTTGCCCCGCTTGCACGTTCAAAAGCCGGAGCGGCAGGCCGCAAAATGGCACTCGGAGTTTTATTTTACGGTATATTGAAATCTGCGACAAAATCATTCGTAACTATGCCTGTCAAATGGATTACCGGTGTTGATACTGAAGTTCCGTATGCAAAAGTAAATTATGAACTTCCGGATAGTATTTCAGATACTGATATTACCAGTATTGAATACCATAAAGCTTATGAAAGCAAAGAATTCCCCCGTTGGGATTTATTTTACAAATCCGAAGCACACGGAGAAAAAAGAAATGAATATTATGACAGGGTAGCAGAAAAAGTTGGCTACGGAGAAGATTTAAATGATTCTGATCAGGAAATGAAGCCTGTAATTCGAAAAATTGCAACAAAGACAGACATGGCTAAAACATTCTCATCATATTTATGGGCGGCTACCGGAGTTGCATATGCTTTTCAGGAACCTTGGGATGACTATTTTAAAGTTGCAACCTTGAAGTTTTGGAAATTCGGTAAATTCAAACATTCGCTAAAAGTTTTGATGGATAGCGCCGTAAAGAGTGCAAAAGAATTATATCATGGTCCGCAAAATGCTAACGGGTGGTCTAAACACGCCGGTAAATTTATGATAGGCGCGTCGCTGTTGTCTTCAGTTCTGGGTGTGGTTAATGCTACACATGTTCCAAAACTGTCTAAATTAAGCGCTAAAAATGTAATTGACAAAGATAGAAAGTATGTGGTGAACTAGTATGCGTCCTAATTTAATTCAAACATACCTTAATAACATGCCGCCTGTCCAACCCGATAAAAAGGATCGTGATCTTAATATTGAATATGTTTTGTCAAACAGAACTTTTATTAAACCATTACCGTCTAAAGGACATCTTATTGATAGGGGAATATTAAGTACTCCGGCAACTATAGCAAAGGGTATTGCATATGATGCAAAATCATTTGCTAAATCAGCTATAGGCAAGGCAAACGATCATGAGCTCGGCAAGATAAATGATATTGGTATGAAAACGGGCGGCCTTCTGATAGCTGCATATTTGATGACAAGAAAACAGCCTCCATTAGCTAAAGCAATGGAATTGGTGGGGTTTGCATCATTTTTTGCATCAATGTCTATATGGCCGAAGATTGCGCTGCAATGGCCTGCACGTCTTATTCATGGTTTTGATATAAGACAAAAATATGAAGACAGCTTTGGGCGGGAAAAATTATTCTTTCAGGATCCGCAGTATTTGCCATGGTCCTTATACAGCGACCAGGAAATAAATAAAATAGGTGATCGGATGGGTGTTCCCAAAGATATGAACAACCGCAGGGATTTTATTCAGGAAAAAATGAAGAAGATTGCAGTTCAAAATAATACAATGTGGATGCTTACGGCAGGTTTTGCAACACCTGTATTGAGTGCATTAATCTGCAATGCTTCTGAAAAACCGATAAAAACTTATATAGGGAATCTGCGCGCCAAAAAGGCAGATAAATTACTCTCAAACGTAAGTTATGCTGCAGAAAAGTTTAAAGATGTCGCATTATTACAAGAATTGGATGACTTATTAATTGCAAAACAAGATGAAAAATTAACCCCTGAAATTGCTGAAAATATTAAAAATATCATATCTAAAGGGTTTGATTCTATTACATCTCAAGCAGTGAAAGACGATTTGGATGATGTTTTAAAGGTTAGCAATAAAAAGTATCTTATTTCGGATAGAGCAGCAGGAGATATTTTTGAAAATTTACACAGGGTGCTGGGCGAAACTGTTTCTGCTAAAGAAATTGATGCATTTATACCGAATAAAAATGAGTTGAAAAAACTTCTAAACAATTTTAATAAAGAACTGCCAGAAGGTGAGTTAAGGAAGGTTATTGCGTCAATAGGTACAGAAATAAGAAAAAATATCCGACGTTATAATGCTGAAAATCCTAATGCTTTATTAAATGAAAAGCTTATAGTAAATAAACTGTTTAATGTTAAAACTGCGGATAATCCTATTGCAAAAGCATTACATCAGACCTCAAGTGTTAAATTGACCCCTGAATTCATAAATACTGTGAAATCTATAGCAGAAGTATTGACAGATTTTAAAGCAAAAAATGCGGTTTTGGATGAATATATTTATTTAAAATCAGCTGCTGCTCCTGAAACAGTCATTGCCAATGCATGGAATGATATTACCGGCAACCTGCCTAAATTGTTTGATATTTCTAATAAGGAAATAGAGGATACAAGATTTGACAGAAAAATGGTTGGTAAACTTTTACGCGAAAAGATTGAAATGATTGTATCATCCGATAACGGCAAGTATGATAATATAGTCCGGACACTTAGAGACAAGATTACACTTTTGAATTCAAAGATGGAAGCCCTTGATATTGCTGCAAACGGCAGCTATAAATCTACCGTAAATGCTATTTTTGATCAATTGCCCCAAATGTTTACGGAAAAAGGTTTGAATATGCCCAATACATTGGAACGTCTGAACGGCTCGTTTGGGTCACTGAAAAATGTTCAGTTGGCATTTGTTTCTAACAGGCTTCTTGGGATAAGGAGTTCATTATACAGATTGTTAAATACAATGGACTTTTACAAACGTATAGCGGATATTGATAAAATTCCAAAAACCCATACTGCCGCGCTGCATGAGTATATGCCCCGTGAAATCAAAGAAGAAGTTGTTGAAATGGCAAAAAGAATGTCAATTGAGGGTGCAGCTTCCGACTTTATTACGAAATTCCATAAGATAAGAAATCCATATCCTAACATGACAGATATGAGTGATATAGAAGTTGTAGCAGGAAAGGTCAAGAATAAATATTCCGGTAAATTTGTTTCCGGAGGTAAAGTCGATATACCGCAGGATAAAGCATTCTTTAAAGAAGTTATAAAACTTTTATATGAAAACAAATTACATACCAAAACATCTGATTTAATTTCAAGCGGAAGTATTGCGAAGGAACTTTCTAACTACAGACAAGATTTTATTAGAGAAATAGGTAATGCGGATTATTTCTTCAAGCCGTACCATGTTGTA
This sequence comes from uncultured Muribaculaceae bacterium, assembly GCA_964470005.1. Lineage (GTDB taxonomy): Bacteria > Cyanobacteriota > Vampirovibrionia > Gastranaerophilales > Gastranaerophilaceae > SIG32. The sequence continues at coordinate 2,371 of CAYYAG010000049.1, read as the reverse complement.
AACAGTCAAAATAAAAATGCCAAATCATACAAGCAATTCCTGCTTATGGGAATGGCTCCTGATCAAATGTTCAGTACAACTATGAAAGAGATGTTTAATACCCGAAAATGGCTGAAAATGTTTGGCGGGTTTGGTGCAGGACTGCTTGGTGTAACCGTTCTTTCACAATTTTTCTTCGGCAAAATGAAGCCCCCGGAGGAAACATGATTAATTCTACAAATTTATTAGTCCAAAAATTTAATCAATATCAGCCTCAACGGGCTAGTGAACCGGTTGAATACCCCGCTATGCCTGCATTTAAGCCGGCAGCAGGTTTGTTGGAAAGATTTTTAGATACAACAGCTGCAATTAATGTACCGCTTGTAAATAAAATTGAACAGCCTGCAATGCAGGAAAATAAAAATTACAAAAATGATTTGAGGACTCTTTTCAGAAATAATGAAGCAAAGATTCTTGCCATTCTACCGAGAATATTTAACGCACAGGATTTGAACGGCAATGAATACATTGACGGAGATGAAAAACACGGAACATTCTTGAATGCCATTGAAAGACTTGACGAAGTTAAAGAACAAGGTTTTAACACAATTCATCTGCTTCCTATTCATCCTCCCGGAAAACTTAAGGCAATGGGAACAGCAGGTTCTGTATATTCTCCAAAAGACATGTTGGCTATTGATTCAATGTTAATCGAACCGGATGATCCCAGAAGTGACAAAGAACAGTTTAAAGCCTTTGTGGATGCTTGTCATGAGCGCGGGATAAGGGTAATGCTTGATATGCCGAGTTGCGCTTCATATGACATGTTTTTAAATGAACCTGAGCTTATGGCAAAGGAACGTGACGGGCTTGCGAAGACTCCTCAGGGATGGAATGATATCAGAATGTTCCAGCCCTGGGAAGATGAAGGTAAACGTACTTTGAATCCGAAACTCCTTGAACTCCACAAAAAATATATAGATTTTTGTATTGATATGGGAATTGACGGTATAAGAGCGGATGTTGCCAGAGCAAAACCTGTAGAATTTTGGGACATAATAATTCCATATTCAAGAAAATTGGATCCTGAATTTGGCTGGCTTGCAGAAACTTATACATACGAAGACGCGTCACCGCAGGCAAATATGCCTTTTGACAGACCGGAAGATTCTTTAAGGGCCGGATTTGATTTGATATACGGGCAGTATCATATTTTCCATGAAATGTCTACGGCCTCTGAATTCATGAAGTATGTTGAGGAACAGCTCGAGATGTCTAACCGTCTTGACAAAGGTAAATCTTTAATCGGTTCTTTCGCAACACATGATGATATTTCTCCCATGTATCACGGCAAAACTGAATACTGTAACCTGACTAGCGGGCTTCAGGCGACATTACCTATGCTAAATCCATATATAGTTGACGGTTTTCAATCCGGAGATTACTATGCATTTCCATATGAAGATAAATATAATCCGGCTACAGCTACTGATAATCACGAAATGACAGTACATCACGGTAAACTCGATTTGTTTAACCTGTCAAGAAAACCGGGTGGTAAAAATCCTGAAATAGGTAAATTTTTAACGGCATGTTTTAGAGTGAAAGATCAATATGCGAATATTATAAATAAAGGTTCATTTATTGAACTTGATAAGTCCGGAGATAAAAATGACCAGATTATTGCTTACGCAAGGCACTATAAAGGTAAAACACTTCTGGTTGTAGCAAATAAAAATGTTGACAGATCTGTTGCCTGCAGGGTAAAAGTTCCAACATTGAAATCTACTCAGGATTTAAAAAATCTATTGCCATCATATGGTAAAGAAAGTATACTACAGGCAGCAGATGGTGAGTTACGTTTAGAATTAGGACCTGCAAGGATTCATGTATTTGAAGTTGATACACCATTTATAGAAAATTATTCAAAGAAAATTTATAAACAGCGCTAAGGCACACATTAAATAAACAGCAAAAGGTGCAGGCGAAAACTTGCACCACATTTTTGTCTGGTATATAATCCATGTGCGAGGTAAAAATGCTATTGGAATTTTTATATTCAAAAATACATAGAGCAACAGTAACAGATGCAAATTTGAATTATGTCGGCTCAATTACTATTGACGAGACTTTATTAAAAGCAAGCAAAATAAAAGCCGGACAAAAAGTTGATATTCTCAATGTGAATAATGGTGAAAGATTTCAAACTTATGTAATAAAAGGTCAAGCTGATTCAGGTTGTATTTGTCTGAATGGTGCTGCTGCCCGAAAAGTGCAGCCCGGTGATAAAGTTATAATTGTATCATATGCATATTTTACGCCGGATGAAGCTGAAAATTTTGAACCAACGGTTATTTTAGTAGATGAAAATAATAAGTTAGTAGACAAATAG
>CAYYAG010000048.1:3033-10540 GCA_964470005.1 uncultured Muribaculaceae bacterium | reverse complement strand
GTAAAATTGAACTTCATTTTGATGCTGAAAAATTCGAAGTAGACAAAGGCGAAATTCTTATGTTTAAAAAAGATAAAGAGCATAAAGTTGTCGCACTTAAAGATAGCAAATTTTTTCTTATAAAAATATAATTAAAAAACGGCTTTTGGCCGTTTTTTTTTAATCACAAGTACAGTCTGGTTGTTTACAAAGACACAAGTCTTCACATAAAATTAGTACAATATTTTCTCCGGCTTTTGCATGGTATTTTAGCCCCGGCGTTACCAGACCTGTTATTAAACCGACAGTTGTGCCTACAGGAATACCTATTGCATAACCAACTCCAAGTTTTGCAGGGTTAGGGATAAATGCAAAGCCCGTTCCGGCACCTGCACCTACTATGCCAAGCCCTAACGTATATGCAACAAGTTTTCCTGCTGTATGCCAACCACCTTCTTTTAAAGAACCGTCTTTTGTGCAGGGACGGGCAGACATATTAACAGCCGTTCCATCAGGTAAAATTAAACATTCAAAATTTATATAAACTCTTGCATTTTTATTCGGAACTCTTTGTTTTTCAATTCTTATAATTGTTCCTACAACTTTAGAGCATGCAGGAATCAAAAGTGTTCCTTCTCTTGTATATATAGCACCGGGAACATCAAAATTCACTCTATCTCCGGCATTTGCACATTCTGATTTAAAGTCACAATTAAATGACACTTTAAATGCATTACCTTTACAAATTATATTATGAAGGTTTGTGATAGTAACAGTATCTGTTTGTGCTCCTTTCTCACAAAACATATGTTCATAACCAAGAACAGTCTCCTCATAAGACATCTCTTGTGCAAAAGACGTAAGACCGAATGACAAAATTAATAAAGCTGTAAATATTTTTTTCATATTCATAAGTTTAATCAGAAGTTCTTAAATTACTATTGCCGAGTTTAACTACTCACCGTATAAATTTGAAAAATTAACTTTTCGTAATATGATAATACAGTAATGATATCGGATTTCTTTCAAAAATTTTTCTTAATAAATAACTTTATGTTTGGCTGGATTGATAATTTTATTGAAGGATTTGGACTTCCTGAATGGATATGTGACGCTTTAATCGACAGCATTCATACACTGCCGTTTTTATTTATTGTTTTTATTTTTATAGAACTTTTTGAATATTATTATGCAGACAAGGTAAACACTTTTATGAAAAAATCCACAAAGACAGGACCTCTAATAGGAAGCCTGGCGGCAATAATTCCGCAATGCGGATTTTCCATAATCGCAAGCAGCCTTTATACAAATAAACTCATTACACGCGGGACATTAATTGCAATCTATCTTGCAACTTCTGATGAAGCATTACCCGTTTTACTTTCTTATCCGGAAAAAATTTACCTGGTTTTACCGCTGATAGGAGTCAAACTTTTTATTGCAATTATAGCAGGATATTTAATAGATTTGACCTTTACATCTGTTATTGAAGAAAATAAACACCGGGATCTTCCTGAAGAAGGCTGTTGTAAACATGACATTTTAACAGATAATAAAATAAATCTCTGGCTCCATCCTATAATGCATACCTTGAATATATTTACCTTTATTTTAATAATAACGCTAATTTTAAACTTTTTTATAAAAGATACAACAATAATTAATTTTTTAAGTAATCCTGATTTAACACTTAAAATTTTACAACCGGTTATTACAGCATTTATTGGTCTTATACCAAACTGTGCTGTATCAATTGGTTTAACAATGATGCTTGTTAAAGGTACAATAACTTTCGGTGCGGCAATTGCCGGATTATGCTCCAACGCAGGCTTAGGACTTCTGGTACTTTTAAGGAAAAATTCCGGCTTGAAAGATTCTGTTTATATTATTCTGCTTTTACTTTTAATCAGCATAATCAGCGGAGTTGCAATAGAATTTCTTGATTGTATTATCTGACAATTTATTAAAAAAATTATCGGAACTGCTGTTTGTAATAACAACGTAAGAAAAGTTGACTATAACTGAATTTTCTATGACATTACAGCCACTTTTAAACAGCCTTCATATTTTTCCTGAAATATTTTATACCCGTATTTGATGTTTTCAAGTGATATTTTATGTGTAATAAGAAAATCCGTTGACATAAGTCCTTTTGAAATCAAATCAAGAAGTTTTTCACAATGTACTGCATCAACACCGCCGGTTTTAAATGTCAGATTTTTCCCGTACATTTCCGTCAAAGGCAAAATCTGGTTTTCTTCATACATAGCAACAACAGCTACAATGGCATTAGGACGTGCAATCTTCCAGCTCATCTCAAAAGTATCTTTTGCGCCTGCACATTCAATCACACTATCCGCTCCATGATTTTCCGTAATATTCTTAACTGCTTCTTCAATATCGCAAGCTGCGGGATTTAATATAAAGTCTGCCAAATTTTCTTTTTGAGCAATTTCAAGTCTGGAACTATCAACATCAATAGCTATGATTTTTGAAGCGCCCATATATTTTGCACACATCATTGCACAAAGTCCCACAGGTCCTGCACCTATAACTGCAATTGTATCTCCTTTTTTAATCTCACACATTTCAGCACCAAAATATCCGCTGGATAAAATATCACCAACAAACAGTGCATTTTCAAAACTTACATTATCGGGAATTTTTGTCAATCCGGTATCAGCAAACGGAACCCTGACATATTCTGCCTGACATCCGTCAATTCTGCATCCGAGCTCCCAGCCTCCGTTCTCACAATTATTTATATAACCGCGTCTGCAAAAAAAACATTCGCCGCAAAAAGTTTCGCAGTTTGCCGCAACCCTGTCACCTTTTCGCAAATTTTTAATACCGCTTCCAACTTCAACAACCTCTCCGACAAATTCATGCCCCAAAACCCTTTCAGGAATCGCCCTCGGAACCGCCCCTCGAATTATATGCAAATCACTTGTACAGATTGATGATAAAGCAACTTTTACTATAGCATCTCTGTCATTTTGCAATTCGGGCAACTCTTTTTCAACTAATTCAATCGTGCCTTCTTTATGGCAAATTAAAGCTTTCATATAAATTCTCCTCAATTAGTATAACATAAAAGATTATACTTTCCGCCAATCAATTACAGGTTAAAAAAACGTATAATAACATAGAAAGGAGATTAATATGCAAGAAGCTAATAAAAAAACAATAAAAGAGAAAATGGAAAATACCGCGCATAAAGTCAAAGAAAAAGCTCAAGAGGTTAAAAAAGACGTTAAACGCGGAATGGAAGAAGCAAGAGTAAAAGCACACCTTGCAAAAGAAGATATTAAAGACAAAGCCGAAGAAATTAAAGAAAAAGTCCAAGAAAAAGTTGCCGAAGAAAAAGCAAAACACAAAAAAACAGCGTAAAAGAGCCTTAAGGCTCTTTTTTGTTGCACAACTTTGTTAAATAAAGTATAATAATTCTATGAATTTTTGGAATAAAGAAAACATACAAGAAGCTCTCGGGAACTGCAAACTATACAACTTCCCTGAAAACTGGTCTGCTTCCGGATTCCGTATCTGGCACACAGATTTGGGTAATAATGACGTTGTTATATTAAGATCTCCCGGAGAAACAAAAGGTGCCGTAAAACAAAATATCCTGCCTTTTTTAGATAAAATCTCTGCAATAATGTGCACAAATTATGAAAATTTCAAAGATCTTAATCTTCCCGTTATTGAGATTGAAGATGTAACAAAGGCTTTGTTTTCACTTGGCCGATACATAAGAAGATCTTATAAAGGAACAGTAATAGCGTTAACAGGCAGTGCCGGCAAATCTACAACAACAAGAATGATTTATGATACCGTAGAAGAATATGGCGCAGATGCTAATTTAAATCTGGCAAATACGTTAATTGCAATTTGCTGGAATATGACAACATTTGATATTACAAAAAAATACTGGGTTATAGAATCATCTATAGGCAACGGCTATGCAGCTTTTCCAGATATTGCGGTAGTAACAAACCTTGCAGCAGTTCACCTGAAAGAAGGACAAACAATTGAAGGTATGGCACGCGGCAAAAGCAAAATATTTGCAACAATGCTCCCCGGAAAAACCGCCGTTCTTAACCGCGATATGGAATGTTATGAAATCTTTGAAGCGGCAGCAAAACAAAAAAATCTGAATATAATTACATACGGCAAACAAGACGGAGTTGATGTAAAAATTTTACCGGATAAATATGCTTTACAAATGAAGGAGGGGCATGTTTACGATATCAGCCAACATTACATTCCAGAATATCTTCTGTATGATATTGCAGCAGCAATAGCTGTTTCAAATGTATTGAATCTGCCTGTTGAACAATCTATCGAAAAACTCAAAAATTTTAAAAGTCTCAAAGGCCGCGGTGAGACAACAAACTTAACGTTTGAAGGCAAAAATATAACCCTCGTTGACGAAGCATTTAATGCAAATCCTTTATCAATGTCGGCAACAATAGAGGCTTTTGGTAAAAATTACGACAAAAATAAAATTCTTTTTCTTGGTGAAATGACTGAAGGCGGGGATAAAGCTGCGGAATACCACCTCGCACTTGTTGATATAATAAGAAATGCACAGCCCTCAAGAGTAATTTTTTGCGGGGAAGAAATGAAAAATATTTATGATGTTTTGCAAAATGATTTTGAGTGTTATTATTTTGAAAATATAACTAAACTTATGCCGGAATTTAAAAAATTTATAAGCGATAATGCTAACGTATTTGTCAAATCCTCACATGCAACCGGATTACATAAAATTGTAGACAGCTTAAAAAATTGATTTTTAAACAATGCTCTGCTACAATTGCGTTATGGAAGGAATTTCTTTGCAGTACTTATATTTGGGAGCCGTCGTAATCGGTGCGGCCATTTTTGCATGGATAATTTCAAAAGATGCTAATAAATTTACAGCGTCCCAGCGTAATTTCTCCAAAATACATAACTCAATAATTTATGCACTGTCTTATGTTAATGAAAATATGCTTGAAAACGGACGGTTTATTTATATAAGAAATTTGAAAGATAAGTATAATATTAATAAAAATATTTATAACACAACAAATCATGCCAGAATGCTTTATTCTCTGTATCTTTGTGAGAAGGAGCTTAATCTGCAAGGGTTGGCTGAACGTCGGAGGGAATCTGCTAAATACTTTGTAGATGAATATGTAAAACCAATAGGCTTTGGCAGATACGCTGTAATATCCAAACCGGGTGAAGAAAATCTCAAGTGTGAAAAAGCAAAACTTTCTGCAACAGCCATGGCACTTGTCGCTTTTTCTGATTTGAGACCTGAAAAAATTATTCCTGATGAAATTTTTGAAGGCATGGGACAATTTTTACTTTTTATGCAGATGAAATCAGGTCAATTCTACAATTTTTACGACATTGAAAACGGAGGTATAGGGGACAGTTTTAACCTGAACTATACGGGAGATGCACCTTTAGGACTCTTATATCTTTATGAATTTAACCCGAAGAAAAAATGGCTTGACGGTGCAAAAAAAGGTCTGCTATTCCTTGCTAATATGCGCAAAAATCAAAAAGAAGTACAATTTGATTACAATTCCATGCTTGCAACCGAAAAACTTTTCAAAACTCCTGATAACGGGTTAACTGATGAAGAAAAAACTCTTTTGACATCTCATCTGATAAAAATGGTAGAACAGGTCATCCCAAAACAAATTATTAATAAGGAAGAACGATATTACGGTGCCTTGATTGACAATATCAAACCTCTAAATATTTCATGTATAGTTGAAGGTCTTATTGCAACCTATAACTGCATTGACGATGATATATTAAAAATACGGATTATGAAATCTATTGACACCGGTATAAAATTTTTAAGACTTGTACAAATCCAAAAAGGACCGCTAAAAGGCGGATTTCCTAATTCTGCCGACTGGAAAGAAATCGGTGTTCCCAAGGCTGCTTCAATTGTAAAAATGGATACTGTTCAACATGCTCTTGCCGCCTGTGTAAAATTCCAAAATATGTTTAAAGATGCATAATTCTGTTTCTGCCGTTTTCTTTTGCTTTATACAGTGCCTTATCAGCATCTTCAAATAATTTATGGACAGAATCGGTGTTTTCATCAACCTCACTAACACCAATACTTATTGTAATATTAATTTGTATTCCGTTATGCTTGAAAACATGTTCCTCAATTAATCTTCTAAGTCTCTCAAGCGGAATAACAGCTTTCTCAAGCGGTGTTTCTGTAATAACTACGGTAAACTCTTCCCCGCCATATCTAAATACAAGATCGGTTTTTCTGAATGTCTGCAAAATAAGATATGCAACCTCTTTTAAAATATAATCCCCTGTCGTGTGACCGTATGTATCATTAACCTTTTTAAAAAAGTCTATATCAATAATGGCAAAACTCATATTATTTTTGTATCTTTTAGCGCGCAAAAATTCACGCTCCAGACAATCTTCAAAAAGCCTTCTGTTATACAAACCTGTCAATGAATCCGTTACTGATATATAACGGGTTTGAGAGTACATAAAGTTAATTTTTTTGATAACATCAAATTTATTCGCATCAGGTATGTCAAAATTCAAAATTATTTCTTCAATATTACTTTGAATTTCATCCAACACCGACGGCGGAAAATCAAAATTCTCTCCCAAAGGTTTTTCGCGTCTTTCTTCCATGTTAAGCAAGATTATATCATAAAAATTGTGGCGAAAATATTTTTCTGATAAAATTTAAAATATATGAAGCTTACATCTGATCAAATGCTGGAAAAATTTTCAAACAACTCAACGCATCCGCACGAGGTAAGAAGATTATCAATGATGATTTTTGACGGTGTGAACGATACATTACGGGAAATGTCAAATAAACAGCGAAAATATCTTGAAGAATCAGCTTTATTACATGATATTGGTTATTTTGTGGATTCCAAAAGCCACAATAAACACAGCCAAAAAATGGTTTTGGATTATGGTCTTGAAAATTACTCCGAAAGAGAAAAACAAATTATTTCTTGTATTTGCAGATATCACAGGGGCGGGTTACCCGACAAAAAAGAACATGAAATATACTCTGACTTTGATAAAAAAGAACGAAAAACCGTAAAACGCCTTGCAGGAATTTTAAAAATTGCAGACGGTCTGGATAGAGCACATGTAAACTTAATTAAAAAAATCCGTATTCATTATGATTGTGAAAATAACATCACTGAAATCTATCTGACACCTAATAACTCTGAATATCATCCCGACATAACTTACGCAATCCGTAAAAAAGACTTGTTTGAAATAGGATTCAAAACTCAGGTAGTATTTAAGTTTGAGGATTGAAACCTATTGTAAATTTTTTGTTACAATTATCCCAAAATTGTAACATTTCTTCAAGAAAAACACTTTATATATATAAGGGAAAAACCAAGGGGACAAAAAATGAGTTTCGATGTAAACGTTTTGAGTTCAAAGCCGGTAATCAAAGCCGCCGCGAATATGCAAAACGACGGCGGTGCAGGAAACTTAGGCTATATGAGTCAGG
>CAYYAG010000048.1:0-2933 GCA_964470005.1 uncultured Muribaculaceae bacterium | reverse complement strand
GCCGCGAATATGCAAAACGACGGCGGTGCAGGAAACTTAGGCTATATGAGTCAGGAAAGAAAAGAACGTGAAGAAAAACACGAAGAAATCAACGTTTTTGCCCAGAAACCTGAATTTGATTCATTCACAATGAGCGGAAAGCTTGAAATTTATGAAAATAACGATTTTGACTGGAAAAGTTGGATACAAGAATTATTTGATAAAATAAAAAATTTATGGAAATAGGGGAAAAAACAAAAAGCGGCCAGGCCGCTTTTTTAAATTAAAGTATAAATTATGAATATTTACAAATATAAACCGAAAACCGGCTCTTACTACTAAAAAGACGCTTAATTATTTGGGTTTTATAAAATTTATTCTAATTCACCGGTAACGCAGTCGCAATTTTGTTTTTCCGGCATGGCAAAAGGTCTCATTTTTGGATTAGACTTGTAATAATTTTTAGGTTTTGCGCTTTCTTTCATTGCCTGACGTTGCAATTTTCTAATCATTCTCAGTTTAGCGCGCTGATCACGATCAAGAATCTTGTTAAACTCTTTATTTTCTTTTTCTACAACAGCTTTTATTTCTTTTTTAATACAATTTACTTTATTTTCCTGAATTTTAATCTCATTTTTAGAAGCATTTTCTGCTTTCAGGACTTTCAACTTGTAGTTTTCATCATAAAGGAGTCTAAATTTTTCTTCCAAAATCACAGTATTATTTTTTGTCATCTCGAGCCTGCACTTTGCCTGTTCTTCGGTTAAGCCAAGGGCGTTAGACACTGCTGCACGTTCTTTTTTAACCTGATCGGCAAAATTGCGATTAAATTTCAAATCATCTGCGAATATTCCACGAGGTTTATAGGAAGAATATTTAGAACTTTTCAATTTAGCTTTGCAGTCACAATTACATGTTGGGGAGCAGCGGCATTCTGTTTTGCATGGACATTCAGCCAGTGCATTTGTTGCCGCGAATAAATAACAAAAAACAAGTGTTAATATTGCCTTTTTCATCAATTCTCCTATAGAATTTATTATCTAATAACAAAAAGAATAATGCAACTAATTTTTTATAGTAAAATCAAAATATGAGTGATATGAACTTAAGACATTTCGCATATATAGGTGATGCCGTATGGGAACTATTTGTCAGGGAACATACTATTCTAAAAACACAAAATTCAAAGGATTTACACAAAATCACCACTGACAAAGTAAAAGCGTCTTACCAGGCAGAAATACTTGAAGTTCTGGAGGAAGAATTAACAGCAGAAGAAAATGAAATAGCAAGACGCGGGAGAAATTTGACCGTACCTTCTGCAAGAAAATCGACTCAAGCAGAATACCGTCAGGCTACGGCATTTGAAACATTAATCGGATGGTGGTATTTAAATAATAATAAAAGACTGCAATATATTTTAAAAAAGCTTGAACCATTTTTATAAACAAGGGGATATGTATACAAGTTTACCCTAAGCCGAAAAAATCTTAATTCTTCTTAATAAAAGGCTAGTTTTTATCCTTATAATTTAGCATTCTATCAATAATTTTTGCGAAATCAGAGAGTTCATCATCTCTGTCCATATTAATTTCTTTATCGAAATCTCTTACTTCTTTTTCACCATAAAATTTTGCGGTGGCGTCCATAAGAGTGCCACCTTCAAAGTCACTTTTTAGAATCTCAATAAATTTATCCAAAGCGTCATTAATCGCTTCCTTTATATTGGAGCCTTGCTTGAAGTTATATTTGCCTTCCTCGTCAATATAGACAATATCTTTGGGTAATCTATCTAAAATAAAATATTTAGTTATTGCAGCAACAAAAGCTCTTTTGTCTCGTACTACCTGAGTACTAAAGCGTACAGCATTTAAGTGGAATGTCATCTCAAAGAAATAACCAGTTTCCTTTGCCGCCATTATTTCCAATATTAATGGTTTTTGGCATATTCTATACATTCCCCGCATAAGCTCGATGTCTGTTGCGTTCAAGCCGTATTTCCTCCCAGGTTATTTTGGTATTTTCAAGATGTTGAAATAACCAAAGACATGCTTCATCAATTTTCATTTTTCTTGTATTATACCTGAAAACTGTTTCGTTTGCATATTTCTGTAAATACTTTTTGGAGACTCGAATATACGTCTTTAATATCCGGGTAAGTAATGCCCAGACAGATTCTATCGTATTTGTATGAACCTTACCTTTAACATAGTTACATTTGCTATGAACCACAAAATTGTAATCGTAAAAATGAGCAATTCGCTTATAGCTTTGGTTTTCGTCGGTGTATAAGGTTGAACCTAATTTAACATATTTAAGTACATTTGCATTTAATGTATCTGCTTCAAAATTAGGAACGACAGTTATGACCGCATCTCCTTTACGTTCAACCAGACCGTGAACCGGTATTTTGTTATTGTAATTCATATTTTGTTTTGCTTCCAATTTTTTGTCATAGTGCATATTTCTTAATATACCACCGGCATAATATTCATCTACTTCGACAATTCCGTTTAACTTTTGACAATTTTCAAATTGCATTGCATTTCTAATCTTCATTAGCATAAAGTATGCTGTTCTTCTTGAGAGCCCGTATTCTCTTGCAATAGTAGTGGCAGGTATTCCCTGCTTACTTGTAATCATACGAAATATTACCTGAAACCATATCCTTAGAGATATTTTAGTATTCGCAAATATTGTATTGGTTTTAGCGTTAAAATATTTTTTAGTAATCTTGCATTTATAAGTCCACTTTTTCTTGCACGTACAATAATCGTCATATCCCTCTGTAAAAGGATTAATTATGATTCCTTCCCAGCGAATTAACTCTAAAAATTTCATACAAGCATCCTCATCAGGAAATGCCTCCTGGAGTGCTATAAGTGACTTAAATTTTTTACGTAATACTTCCCCAATATTCATATTTTATATAAAGTAGATGTACTTAACAAAAT
>CAYYAG010000047.1:0-10569 GCA_964470005.1 uncultured Muribaculaceae bacterium | reverse complement strand
AGTTGTTAAATGGTATCATATCTTGTTTTAATATTGTAAGTTAAAACATAAAAAGATGCACTTTATAACTACAAATGTATAGATAAAAAGTAAATTTGTAAATTAATATTATATAAAGATGTGGTTTTATAGTGTTTATGTTGTATAATTGTTTTATAAGAGGAAATAATAATGCAGGAAACACTGGAAAGAAAACAAATTAAAAATATAGATTTTAATTGCGACCTGGCGCAAAGTTTTGGGGTTTATAGAAACGGCTCAGAGTATCAGCTGCTGGATTATGTAAGCTCGGTTAATATTTCATGCGGATTTCATGCAGGCGATCCGATGAGCATAAAGGAGGCCTTGCTCCTTGCAAAAGAAAAAAATGTTGTTGTGGGTGCTCATATAGGTTTTGATGATATTCAAGGATTTGGATATCGTCCTATGGAGCTTTCGGATGATGAGGTCGAAGCACTTGTTTTATATCAGGTGGGTGCAATAATGTCATTTGCAAAATCTTACGGATTGGAAATTGAACATGTAAGGCCGCATGGAGCAATGTATGTAATGGCAGCACAGGATTTTCATTTTGCTTCAACTATAGCATCCGCAGTAAAAAAATGTTCCGATTGGCTTGTGTATTACGGTGCATCGGGGGACGTTACGGCTAAAGTCGGTGAATATGTTAATATTCCCGTTGCACATGAAATTTTACTGGAAAAATCTTATAATGTTGACGGAACAGTGGATTTTTCTGCAAAAGATATTGAAAATACAAATGTTTCAATAGGCAGACTAAGAGAACTTCTGAATAATTCACAGGTAATGAACAACGAATGCGGAAAAACAGTCGTGCAGGCAGATACAATACATTTTACAAACAGAATACCAAATGCGCTGGAATTAATAACACAGGCAAGAGAAATCGTATCACCGGTTCCTGTAAATTATAAAAATGCCTGTGCGTCAGGCTGGGTGGACTAGAGAAGGTTAATGATAATGAAAAGATTTAGACCAAATGTAAAAATCCTGAAAGATGCCGGTTGGCTTGTACCGGGATTGCAGGTAAAAAGATGGTTTGTGCTTATTCTGTTCGGTGCGGTATTAATGACAATTGGAATACTAATTCTGATTGATATAAAACCTATATTCTATACAATGGAATTTATAAAAAGGATTGCGAATACTATTTCAACTGAATGGCTTGCATTTGCAATTTGTATGTTCGGTGCGGCTATATTCTTTAAGGGGTGGCAAAAGACAAATCTCTCAATTTTAGATTTGGGCGATGAAAAAGGCGATAATTCTTTGCTTGAGAATTTATATAGGAGAAGAAAATTAAACCGGGGGCCGAAAATTGTTGCTATAGGTGGCGGTACAGGTCTTTCAATGCTTCTAAAAGGTATAAAACATATAACCAATAATATTACAGCAGTTGTAACGGTAGGTGATGACGGAGGAAGCTCCGGAAGACTCCGTGAAGAAATGGGTATTTTGCCGCCGGGTGATATAAGAAATTGTATTGCAGCGCTTGCAGATGACGAAGATTTGGTTACAAAGCTTTTCCAGTACAGGTTTAAAACGGGCGAAGGTCTGGAAGGTCACAGTTTCGGTAACTTATTTTTGACCGCATTGTGTGCAATTACGGGAGATATGGTTCGTGCCGTAAAAGAATCTTCTAATGTTTTATCAATAAGAGGGCGTGTTTTGCCAGCGACTCTGGATGATATGAAACTTGTTGCAGAAATGGAAGACGGTAGAATTATAAAAGGTGAATCCAATATTCCAGAAGCACATGGAAGAATAAAGCGACTTTATACTGATCCAAAATATTGCAAAGCCCTGGAAGATGTTATTGATGCAATAAAAGATGCGGATTTAATAATATTGGGTCCTGGAAGTTTATATACAAGTGTTATACCGAATTTACTGGTTGATGATATTTCTCAGGAAATTGTAAAATCAAAATCTAAAAAGATTTATGTTTGTAATATAATGACACAACCCGGTGAAACTGACGGCTATTCAGTGTCTGACCATGTGAAAGCACTTATGAAGCATGCAAATAGCAGAAAAATAGTGGATACAGTTCTTGTAAATGACTATCTTCCTGCTAATATGGCACAAAAATACCAGCAGGCAGGGTCTTTTCCGGTAAAGCTTGATAGGGCTAATCTTAAGAGGCTTGGTGTTACCCTGTGTTCCAAAAAATTGATAGAAGACAGCAAAGAAGGCCTTGTAAGACATAGCTCCCACCGTGTAGCAAGAGCAATCTTGTACTGGTATAAGAAGGTTTTACGTGATGGATATGGTTGCTTTTCAATTGAAGAATGCGAAGAAGAAAAGCAGGAATGTAATGTGTAATGATTAAAAAAGTTTCAGTAAATACAATACAAAAAATAAAAAATAACGGTGAAAAGTTTTCTGTCCTGACCGCATATGATTTTTCTACCGCAAAATATTTTGATGAAGCAGGTATTGATATAATTTTGATAGGTGACAGCCTTGCAATGGTTGCGCTGGGCTATGATACGACGCATAAGGTTGGAATTGAGGAAATGTCAATTTTTACAAAAGCTGTTGCCAGAGGTGTTAATAGGGCAATGGTTGTTACAGACATGCCGTTTATGAGTTACAACATCGATATTGAATCAGCCCTGACAAATGTTTGTAATATGGTTAAATACGGGGCAAATGCCGTAAAAATCGAAGGATGCAGCGATTATATACTGGGCGTAATTAAACGATGTGTTGAGTCGGGCGTTCCAGTCATGGGACATTTAGGTTTTACGCCGCAATTTTTGAATACAATTGGCGGCTATAATATTCAGGGTAAATCATTTGACGCAACACTTTCAATTTTAGAGCAGGCAAAAAAGCTTGAAGCTGCGGGTGTGTTTTCAATAGTTCTGGAAATGGTCCCTGAAGAAAGTGCCCGATTTATAACGGAAAACCTGAAAGTGCCTACAATTTCCTGCGGTGCTGGAAGATATTGTACGGGTCAGGTTATGGTGTCTGATGATATGCTTGGAAAATTTTCCGAATTTAAACCAAAGTTTGCCCGTAAATATGGCGATATGAAATCATTAATTTTAAACTGTGCAAAGCAATATGATTATGACGTAAAACATGGACTTTATCCGTCAGATGAGGAAGTATTTAATTTATCTGAAGATGAGCTGAATCAGTTAAAGGTATATTCAAATGTAAAAAATTGTATAAATTGAATGAGCTTAAAATATCTTTGCTGTGCTAATACAATTTTAAAGTGAAATATTTCTTAATATTTGTCGAAATTTATTAAAGTTGCATAAAAAAAATGCCGTTTCTTTAACTGTCTTAGTTTTTGAGAGAGAGAAAAACTAACAAGTAAAGAAAGGATGTGTATCTATGTCAACTTCGATTTCGGCAGTCAGTGCCGGTAGTACTGCAGTAAGTGAAAGTCTAGTAAAGAAGTCTTCCTTAAGCGAAACAACGAAAGCAAAACTTGAAGCACTAGGTATTACAGCAACTGATGGGATGACCGAATCAGAGGCTCAGGCTAAAATTGCTCAGGCTGAGGCTCAACAGCAATCTCAAAATGGTGATGAACAACAGAATTCATCAGAGAGTGAAATCTTTTCACGTGCAAAAACTCTAGCCGCAAAAGTGGGTGTAACAGTATCAAGTGACGCTGATGTCAGTGAAATTCTTGATGATATTGGTGCGGAGCTTGAGGTTTTGCTGGAAGAAGCTCAGGGTAATCCTACAAGATTAGCCACACTGTCTTCTTATTTGTCAGAATTGACAAGTTTGGATGACCAGTATAGTTCTATTCAAAGTACGCAAAATAGTATGTATGCGGCTATGAATATGGTTTCCACTAATAATAAGATAGCACTGGGATTGTCTTAACAGTTAATTTAAGTATTCATATTTTTCGAAGGCGTTCTTCTTTAAAGGACGTCTTTCGTTTATTTTTTGTGTTAATATATGGAGGAAGGGGAAATTATTATGATTTTACATACGATTGCCGAAATAAGAGAACGGGTTAAGGACTGGAAAAAAGAGGGTCTGAAGATAGGTTTGGTGCCGACAATGGGTGCATTGCATGACGGACACAAAAGCCTTATTGAAAAATCCGTAGAAAATTGTGACAAAACGGTTGTATCTGTTTTTGTAAATCCTATACAATTTGGTCCGGGGGAGGATTTGGAAAAGTATCCCAGAACACTTGATGAAGATAATAAACTTTGTGAAGCAGTAGGTGCGGATATTGTTTTTGCACCGAGCCCGAAAGAAATGTATGGTGATGGTCATATTTTGTCAAATGATTTTCTGACTTATGTAACTCCGCCGTATTTTTACGTAGATAAATTATGCGGCAAATCCAGACCCGGACATTTTGATGGGGTTTGCACTGTTGTTAGTAAATTATTCAATATAGTTCAGCCGGATTTTGCATTTTTTGGGCAAAAGGATGCACAGCAACTTATAATAATAAGAAAAATGGTAAAAGATTTGAATATTCCTGTTGAGATTATTTCCTGCCCGATTGTCAGAGAAAAAACCGGTCTGGCATTAAGTTCAAGAAATAAATATTTGACCGGTAGAGCAAAAGAACATGCGCTTGTGTTAAGCAAAATTTTGTTTAATATAAAAGCCTGTTATGATAAAGGCATAACGAATGTTGAAGCATTAAAAGATACAGCATTTCCGTTTTTGAATGAACAACACGATCTTGAGTATCTTGAATTTTTGGATGCGGACACTTTAGACAATAAGAGTATTGCGGATAATAATACCAGAGTTTTTATTGCGCTCAGGATTGGTGATGTAAGACTTATTGATAACATAATGCTTTAAATATCGCTTAAAAAAAGAGATACCGTACGGTATCTCTTTTTTTCTTAATTCTTTCATTAAACTATTTAAGTCTAACGTTTACGGAAGTTCCTTTTTTAGAAATTTCAACTTTATCTTCTCTTGCTAACCAGCCAAGTCCTAAGTCAGCGAAGTTTCCTTTAAGATCTAATTCTTTTTTCATTTTTGAGAATGAAGATTCGCCGTTATTATTTAAATAATCATAAATTTGTCCGGCTGAGTATCCAATCTGTTCTTGTAATTGTTGCATTTTTACCTCCAATTTTTTGTGTACCATGTCTCTTTATTTATATGATAATAATAGCTTAATATGCAATAAAATGCAATAGTGTATCGGCATTAGTTTTTTGGAATAATTTTATGATAAAATACATTATAGGGGGTATTGATTTTGATAATTGACGGGACAATAAGTTCAGAAAAAACAAATATATTAATATCAAAATATGCTGAACTTTTAAATTCAGGTGTCCCATCGTCAGAAATTCTTGTTCTGGTTCAAAATTCTGCACTGAGGAATTCATTCACTGATGAAACATTTAAGAAACTGACAGTTGATGCTGTGGAAAAACTTCAGGTATATTCGTTTTTCGGACTTGTTTATAATACGGTTTCTGATAACTGGGCCTTTTTGGAAAGCCGAAATGCTTTTGATAATCCGACTATTCTTCCTAATCTTGCGGGTCTGGAAATCTCTCAATTTATATTGAAAGATATTTTAAAAGACATTCCTTTTAAAGGTTATAACTCTAAAAAATCACTCTTACATCAGCTTTTTCGCAGGTATTCATTAATTGTTCAAAATAATCTTACTGAAAGTGATGTTGAAGAACGCTCAAAAATATTGGGTGAAGCTTTTGCAGATGATGCAAAACTTGCTCTAAAAAAGTTGTTAGCCAAAACTCTTGCCTTAAGAGATTTTGATTATCTAAGGCAAACGCTTGTTTTTAACTTTATCTATAAAAGCACAGATTATTTTAAAAAAATCAGGTATTTAATATTAGATGACGGTGATGAGATAACACCTGTATGTTTTGATTTTATAAAATATCTTGCGCCGCAGCTAAAAGATGTCTTTATTGCATTTGATAAATCAGGTGCCAGCAGAAGCGGATATTTAAGCGCAGATAAAAATGCGGTCTGGGGATTTGAAGAATTGTTCAGGCAAAAAGCTTTGAAGTTGGATATTTCAACTCCACTGAAAGATGATGCTCAAAATCTGTTCAATAATGTTATAAATGGCAGCAGTCAAAAATTAAAACATTTTACGGTTCAATCTCCGTCCAAAAGAGCTAAAATGCTGGATTTGGCAGTGGAAAAAATTGAAAGCCTGCTGAAAAGAAATATAAAGCCTTCTGAAATTTCAATTATAACTCCAGTTATTGATGATATGCTGAAATTTTCACTAAAGGAAAATATAAAAGCTGATTTGATGTTTTTGTCAGGTAGTGAAAAGCTTATACAAAATAGGCTTGTTCAGGCCTCATTAACAATCTTAAAGATGAATACCTCGCTCAAGGAAACACTCACAGAGTTTGATATACGTGTTTTGTTGTCTGAATTTTTGGGTATCCATATAAAATACTGCGGTGTAATATTAAAAACATTTGCCGAGACAGGTTCCCTGCCGGAATACGATTTTGCCGATGAAAACTTTAATGAGAAATACTCGGGGCTGTTAAAGCTTATTGCCGGGCTGCCGGAGTCCGGTATGAAGCTTTCAGAACAGGTCTGCGAAGTTTACAATAATATAATAAATTTTACATCAATTAATGCTGATGAAATTAATAAATTCAACTTTTTTATAAAACAATTGAGAGATTTTGAAAATATTTTCGGTGATGAATTTGAAAACAGAAAGACCGATATAATTACACAGATTGAGAATTCAATCATTGCGGAGAATCCTTATTCTGCCATTGAGATTAAAGAGTCAAATCTTGTTGTCGCAACACCGCAAAAGATTATAGATAATCAGATACAAACCAAATATCAGCTCTGGCTGGATATCTCAAGTGATGAATGGATAAAAAGTGATACAGGGCCTTTGTATAATGCATGGGTATTTCAAAAAGGCTGGGATAAAGAGGAATATACCGTTGATGATAATATAAATTTGAGCAAAGATAAAACTGCTCGTGTACTGCGTAAATTAACGCTTTGCGCATCTGAAGGTGTTTTTGCATACTCAAGTCTTTTTGACGGTGCAGGTGTTGAAAATTTTGGCGGAATAGAAAATTACTTGGTTTATGAGTCAGAAAATAATTCTGTGCCTGATGCTAAGCCTATTATTCCGAGGCCTGATCAGGCACCTGTTCTGAATTATATGTCAGGAAATATGGCTATTTCTGCTGTTCCGGGTGCAGGTAAAACCACAATATTGCTGGCTTTGATTTTGAAGCTTCTCGACAAAGGCATAAATCCGGACAATATTTTTGTTTTGACTTATATGGAGTCTGCTGCAAGAAATTTTAGAGAAAAAATTAAGAATATTCGTCAAAGCTCAAATCAATTACCTAATATAAGTACAATTCATGGGCTTGCCTTAAGGATTTTGAAAGAGAATGGAAATTTTGAACGTCTGGGTTTGAGCTCGGACTTTGAGATTTGTGATGACACCCAGCGTTCAAGAATTATCAGGGAAATATCAAACAAATTAAAATTGAAAAAAACTGAAACGGATGATTTTGACAGAGCTGTATCTGTCTTCAAATTGGGCGGCGGCATACTTGATAACAGCGTGGTTGATACAAAGATTAAGAGGTTTGCCGAATTTTTTAACGCCTATCAAGAAGCCCTGGCGGGCCAAAATCTTATTGATTATGATGATATGTTGATATCCTCTGTTAAACTTTTAAAAAATAATCCGGATATCTTGAAACACTATCAGAATATTTGCGAATATATTATTGAAGATGAGGCGCAGGATTCATCAGCAATTCAGCAGGAATTAATCGGACTTTTGAGCGGGCAACACAAGAATTTAATCAGATGCGGTGATATCAATCAGGCCATAACAACAACTTTTTCAAATGCTGATGTGGTAGGTTTTAGAAGATTTATCTCGTCAAGCAATGATGTGAATATGAATTGTTCTCAAAGATGTACAAAAGATGTCTGGACACTGGCGAATAATCTTGTAAAATTTGCTGATACTAAGCCAGAAACCCAAAACGCATTTTATAAAATATTCATGAATCCTGTTGAAGGTGAAAATCCTGTTCAGGAAAATGCTGTTACTGCTAAAATATTTTCTGCCCCACTTGAGGAGCGAAATTATATATTGAAAATTATTAAAAATACATTTACACAAAATCCTAAGGCAACTGTAGGCATACTTTTAAGAAATAATTTTCAGGTTGCCCAGTGGCAAAATTTTATAAACGATAGCGGTCTTAAATGTATTACAAGAAGCGAATGTCTTGAACAAAAATCTATTTTTAAAACAATTTTTGCAATTTTTAAAATGATTTTAAGCCCGTTTGATAATGAAGTTCTTGCCGATAATTATGAAATACTTGCTGAAACAGGTATATATAAACCGCGTTTGGGTACTGAGATAAGGAACTATGAAAAAAGTTTTATTGAAACTAATTGCGACAACATTGAAAATCCGGTACTTGTTCAATTCCATTGGGATTTAAATTACTGGCTTTCAGTATCATACCTTCCCGCCGAAGAACTTGCAATAAAAATAGGATTAACTTATTTTACTAGTGATATTGAAAAATCGAATGTTTACCTTATAGCTATGCTTATTAAGCGTTTGTGCACGGTGAATAAAAGTTTGTCTTATGTGGTTGAAAGACTGGGTGAACTGGCTAAAAAGCCGTCACTAAGCGGATTTAAGTTTTTTTCAGAGGAAGATGAAAGCAGCAAGGAGTTTCTTGAAGGAAAAGTTCAGATTATGACACTCCATAAGTCTAAGGGTGATGAATTTGATGTGGTATTTCTGCCGGAAATGACAGAAAAAAATCTTACACTTAAGTTTGATGAAATAAAGCTAAAATCGTCAGATTTTATGGAAAATGTCAGGCGGCTGAATCCGGATTATAAGCCAAAAACAGAAGTTGATTTAAAAAAGGAGCTTCTGGCTGAGAATTTGAGGCTTTTGTATGTTGCAATCACACGGGCAAAAAGAAAACTTTATATCACAACAAGTCTTAAGGCTAGTTCGTTTGGTAAAATGGTTGATCAGCAACCCGGTTTGATTTTTGATGAATTATTAAAAGGAGCTGGAAATGGATAATTTTTCACCCAATATGCTAAAAACATTCAAGGAATGTCCGCAAAAATATTATTTTAAATATGTACAAAGAATTTCAGTTCCACAAACATTAACACCGTTTGAAAAGGGTAAAAAAGTTCATGCACTTGCGAACTATTATCTTAGAGGCGATGATATCTCAAAGCTGGAAAAAGCACTTACACCTGATGAAGCCCGGGCATGGGATTTATTAAAGAATAATGAATTTTTTCAAAAGACCTATGTTAGTTCAGAGTATAATCTTTCGTGCAAAATTGGGGATTTCTGGTTTGGCGGAAGAATTGATGCGATTGTAAAAGACAATAATAATTACTATATTCTCGACTATAAAACAGGTTCATTGCCTGTTGAGCCTGAAAATGATTACCAGACAATGATTTACCTTTTAGCTGTTGCGAAATTTTTTCAAATTCATGACTGTCTTAATTTCATATATATTGACTTAAAAAATAACTTGAACTATAAAATAGAATTCACCAAAGAACGTGAAAGTCAATACACGGATGAACTTTTAAGAATTTGCACATTAATTAATAGTACACAAGTTTTTCACAAGAATACAAAAAGATGCCAATATTGTGAGTACAATAAATTTTGTTAATTATTCCTGATTTGGCTGCATGCAGACTTCAGGAGTTTTTTTATATCTTTCCCAAGTTTGTTGTGCAACACCTTCACCTGTGGGATCACTTTTCATTGCGCTTACAAGTTCATTCACCTGATCTCGTGTAAAGTTGCAATTGTAATTTGTTGTGGTGTCACCTTCAGTTCTTGTTTCAGAGTACCGGCAAGCTCTATTTTTCCAGCCGTGCATTCCCATTTTTACATTTATATCACCGTTTTCGCCTGTCAGGGTATAAGTTACCGTCGAGGGCAGACAGTGTAAGAACTTATTAATAAATATATTTGAATAAATAACTTCTGCTGCTAATGTGGTAAGTGCAGTAATTAGTATTATTCCAGTCAATAAAAAAAGTTTTTTCATATAACCTCCGCAGGTTTATAACTCCATAGGCTTATAATAACAAATTTCAGGTCTTTATGCAATAAAAAAGAGGTTCAATTGAACCTCTTTTTTAAAAAATATTTCAAAAGAACTACTTAAGTTCAACAGTAGCACCTGCAGCTTCAAGCTGTTTTTTGATAGCTTCGGCGTCTTCTTTTTTAACATTTTCTTTAATTGGTTTCGGAGCAGCATCAACTAAATCTTTAGCTTCTTTTAAGCCAAGACCTGTGATAGCACGTACTTCTTTTAATACGGCGATTTTGTTAGCGCCGGCTGCTGCCAATACAACAGTAACTTCTGATGCTTCTTCAGCACCTGCATCTGCACTTGCTGCTGCCGGAGCTGCTGCTGCAACTGCTACCGGAGCTGCTGCTGATACGCCGAATTTTTCTTCCATAGCTTTTACTAATTCAGCTGCTTCTAATAATGTTAATTTTTCAATTGATTCTAA
>CAYYAG010000046.1:0-10990 GCA_964470005.1 uncultured Muribaculaceae bacterium | reverse complement strand
ACAATTGAAGACCCGATAGAAATTAAGCTTGAAGGTATTAATCAGTCTCAGGTAAACCCGAAGGCGGGAATTACATTTGCATCATGTATGCGTGCAATTTTGAGACAAGACCCTGATATTATTCTTGTGGGTGAAATTCGTGACTATGAAACGCTTGAAATCGCAATTTCCGCAGCATTAACCGGTCACCTTGTGTTAAGTACAGTTCACACAAACTCAGCTGCTGCTACTGTAACACGTTTAATTGAAATGGGTGCTAAGGATTATCTTGTTTCATCAACTCTTTCAGGTGTAATTGCCCAGCGTCTTGTCAGATCGTTATGTCCTGAGTGTAAAGAAGAATATTTCCCGACATATGATGAGGCAAGACAGGTTGTGGCTGATGAAGAATCTATACAAAAATTGATGAAAACTCCGATATACCGTGCAAAAGGCTGTAATAAATGTGATTTTTCAGGCTATAAAGGTCGTCTTGGTGTTTATGAAATCATGCAGATGACTAAAGATATAAAAAAACTTATTGCGCAGGGAGCACACGATTTGGAAATTGAGGAATCTGCTATTACAAATGGTATGACAACTCTTAACAAGTCCTGCCTGCAGCATATAATTAACGGCGAAACGTCTATAGAAGAGTTTGTTCGAGTATTGGGTATTGTAAATGAATAGCAGGTGTGAATATGACTATTTATAACTATATGGCTTTAAAAAATAACAAAGAGATTGTAAAAGGTAAAATTGAGGCGTCCTCTATAAGGGAAGCACGTGAGAATATACGCAAACTGGGATTTTTGCCTACCAAGGTTGAAGAAGACCATGTAAAGGGAACAAATGATGCCGCTGCTTTAAAAGCTCCTAAAAAGGGCAAAATTGCTAAACTTGGTTTGCAAGACAGAATTGATTTTACGTCAACACTACAAATCCTTGTTCAATCAGGTATTCCTATAATTGAATCGTTATTATTTATAGAAAATGATGCTGCAAAATTAAAAATAAGACTTGTAGCGCAGGAACTCAGACGTCAGATTATGAACGGTGGAACATTTGCCGATACGGTAGCAAAATATCCGCATCAGTTCGGACAAATCTATATTGGTTTGTGTAAGGCCGGTGAGGATTCTGGTGAATTAGAAAAAACTCTGGAACGCTTGCTTGAACTTTTGAACAAAGAAGCAGCTATTAAAAGTAAGGTTATCGGAACATTGATGTATCCTATTTTTGTTATTATTCTGGCTATAATTATTGTTCTTGTTATGTTGATATTCGTATTCCCTGTATTTAAAGATATGTTTGATACAATGGGTAAGCAGCTGCCTTGGATTACTGCCAAGTTGATGGACATCGGTGTATTCTTAAAAACATACTGGTATATGGTACCTATTATGCTGGGCGGACTTTTCGGGATTATTACATTTTTATTCAACTGGCAGCCCAGTAAAAGAAAAATTGACGAATACGTTTTAAAAATACCTGTTATATCTGATTTGATACAGTTTTCAAACTTTTCAAACTTCATAGCGGTTATGCAGGTTGCATACGATGCTGGTATTCCGATAATCGAGTGTTTGTATCTTGCGAATTTAACGCTGACAAACTATATCCTTAAGGTACGTATTGAGTCTGCTACTACTAAAGTTCAACAAGGACAGCACTTATCGTCAGCATTGAGATCAACCAGAGTAATGCCGAAAATGATTTTGTTTATGATTGCAACGGGTGAGCAATCAGGTCGTTTGGGTGATATGCTTATGCAGGCGACAAACTTTATTGATAAAAAACTCGATAACATTATCGATGTAATGACTAAAATGATTGAGCCGATAATGTTGATTGTAATAGGTAGTATTGTACTTGTTTTGGCACTGGCACTTTATCTGCCGTTGTTCGGATCTTATATGTCAACATAAAGGTAAAATATGAAAACAATTGTTATAACAGGAGCAACTTCAGGAATAGGCAAGGCACTTACAGAGTATTTTGTAAAAGATAACTTTGTATTTGCCGGCTATCGGAATGAAAACTATGCTGCAGACTTAGAAAAGATTGGAGCTACTCCGTTTTATATAAATATGTCTGATTCTGATAGTATAAAATTGGCAGCAGCTTTTATAAAGTCTAAAACTCATAGGATAGATACACTTATAAATGTTGCGGGGTGTGTTGTTGCCGGGGCGGTTGAGAATATTGAAGTTCAAAGAATTCGGGAACAATTTCAGGTAAACACTTTTTCGCATTTGGATTTTACACAACGGCTGTTAGATTTACTTGAGGGAGGAAGGATTATTAATATCAGCTCAATGTCCAGTTTTGGTATCTTTCCGTTTGTTGCACCATATTGTGCATCAAAAAGGGCTATGGATATTTTGTTTAATTCCATGATGCTGGAAACAAAGCGAAATATAAAGGTTATTTCTGTAAAGCCCGGAGTTATTGCAACGCCGCTGTGGGAAAAGTCAATTGCAGGAAATAAAGCCTCAATTGAAAAATCTCAAGGATTTGAAAAAGAGATGAATTATATGGTAAAAAATGCACGTAAAAATCAAATCCAAGGGCTGGATGTTTCTAAAGTCGTAAATCTTATTGTTGAAGTTAATGCACTTGATAAACCAAAATCATCTTATACTGTAGGGTTTGATGCAAAAATTGCAGAAATTATTTCAATTTTGCCTTACGATTTACAGAATTTTCTTATAAAAAAAGGTTTGTCCTGTAAAATTAAGTAAATCTCTTTACAAATCTGCTTTTTTAGGCTATTATTTAGAAAAATAGTATCCTATGGAGATAGAGATGAATTATAAACGTATTTTGTTAAAGATTAGCGGGGAAGCACTTTTAGGGACACAACAATTTGGGATTGATCTGGAACCTGTCAAGATGATTGCCGGCGAAATTAAAAAAGCACTTGACTTAGGCGCTCAAATTGCTGTTGTTGTCGGCGGAGGTAATATTTTTCGAGGCATGAAAAACAGTGCTAAGCTTGGGATGGATCAAGCTTCCGGTGATTACGTAGGTATGCTTGCAACTGTTATGAATGCAATTGCGCTGCAGAGTGCATTAAATCAAATTGATGTGCCATGCAGAGTTCAAAGTGCAATAGCCATGAATCAGATTGCTGAGCCTTATATAAGACACCGTGCAATAAGACATTTGGAAAAAGGCAGGGTTGTTATATTTGCAGCCGGTACCGGTAATCCTTTCTTTACAACCGATACGGCAGCAGCTTTGAGAGCTTCTGAAATTAATGCGGGAGCCATGCTTATGGCTAAAAATGGTGTCGATGGTGTCTATACAGATGATCCGAATACTAATCCGCAGGCTAAAAAGTTTGAAAAGATTACTTATGACGATATTATTAAAAATGGTTTGAAAGTCATGGATACAGCAGCTTGTGCACTTTGTAAGCAAAATAATATCCCGATTGTCGTATTTGACTTTGAATCGGAAAATGGTATAGTGGATATTCTAAACGGTAAACAAATAGGAACTTATATTAATTGAAAGAGGTAAGAGATGTCAGAGGCATTAGAAGAATTATTTTTATTCGGTGAAGAAAAAATGGAAAAAGCTATTAATCAGTTGCACCGTGAGTTTGCATCAATTCGTTCAGGACGTGCAAATCCGGGGATACTGGATAAAGTTCAGGTGGATTATTACGGCGTACCTACACCGTTAAGACAAATGTCGCAGGTTACTGTTCAAGATGGAACTACACTTGTTATATCGCCTTATGACAAATCTATATTAAAAGATGTTGAAAAAGCTATTATTAAGGCAGAAATAGGTATAACTCCAAATAGTGACGGCGTATGTATCAGGCTTGTATTTCCGCCTTTGACTGAGGAAAGACGGCGTGAGATAGTTAAAGATGTCAAAAAACTCGGAGAAGAAGCAAAAGTCGCTGTGAGAAATGTTCGGAGAGATATGGCTGACGACTTGAAAAAACTTGAAAAGTCAGAAAATCTTCCGGAGGATATGGTTAAAGATAATCAGGATAAAATCCAAAAATTAACTGATAAATATACTGGTTTGATTGACACGAATGTGGCAAATAAAGAAAAAGAGGTTATGACTGTATAATGATGGAGATAAAAGGCCTCAATAAAAATGCTACAAGAATGCTTACGGGTCTTGTTATGGGTACAGCTGCAATGGGCTGTATTATAGAAGGCCAAATTGCGCTTTCGGCAATGCTTTTATTTATTTTGTATTTCGCGTCGAAAGAATACGTGAAAATATTAAATTATAAAGGCTTTTATCCAAGCCTAAAAATGATTTATATTGCAGAGGCACTGCTTGCGATTATAGCATATGTACAAAGATTTGATCTTGTTGCATTTGCGCTTACCATATGCGGTATCGGTGCATTTATGTGGGTTTTATTTAGAGGCAGGCAGCCATATATCGCGAATGTAGCAACGACCCTTCTTGGCATGATTTATTGCGGATGGTTTCCTTTGCATTTGTTATTTTTAAGGAACCTTGAAAGTGTACGTTTTCATGACGGTTTAGGTTTTGTAGTAATGATGTTTATTGCTGTTTTATTGACCGATACCGGCTGTTATTACACGGGGCGGCATTTGGGCAGGCATAAACTCTCACCTGTAATCAGCCCTAATAAAACCATAGAAGGCGCCATTGGCGGTGCATTATGTGCTGTTGCAGGGGCAATGGTTATCGGCTGGTATATAGGGCTGGAATGGTATATGTCATTTTTGGCAGGTTTTTTATGTACTGTTTTTGCGCAGATTGGGGATTTGAGCGAATCTTTAATAAAACGTGACGCCGGAGTTAAAGATTCCGGAGACAGCCTTCCGGGCCATGGAGGATTCTTAGATAGATGTGACAGTTATATTTTCACTATTCCGGTTATGTATTATTTCTGTAAATATTTTATATTTTCTCAGGATTTATTGAGTAATTTTATGATATTTATTAAAGGTTTATTTTAAATGCGGGATTTGGAACAAATTTTTAATATAGATATTGAAAATGAAGATTTTTTTAAACGGGCTCTTACTCATCCTTCTTATACTAGAGAAAATGAAATGAATTATAATTTGAGTTATGAGCGGCTGGAGTTTCTTGGGGATGCTGTATTAAAGCTTGCTATTTCGGATATTCTGTATAACATTTATCCTGATTATACAGAAGGCGACATGTCAAAAATCAGATCTATAGTTATCTCAGACGCTGTTTTGTTTGAAATTGCAGAAAAAATCGGACTTTCGGATTTGATTATTCTTGGAAAACATGAAGAAGGGTGCCGAAAGATTGAATCCGTTTGTGCTTGTGCTTTTGAGGCGGTTTTGGGGGCTTACTATCTGGATGGTAAGTTTACTGAACTGCTTAAATTTATTAATAATATTTTTGAACCTTATATTGAGGATGTTGATAAAAATTTTGAAAAATTCAATGCTAAAGCACTTTTGCAGGAATTTACCCAGAGTCAAACCAAAACTATTCCCGAATATCGTATTGTAAATGAAATCGGACCGGCGCATAAAAAAACATTTGAGGCTGAGGTTTGGTATGGTGGTGAACTTATAGCATGTGCTTGCGGTAAGTCTAAAAAAGATGCGGAGCAAAAATGTGCATACGAAGCTTGTAAAAAATTGGGGATAACAGGATGTCAAATATAATTATTTCACCGTCAATATTATCTGCGGATTTTGCTAATTTGGAAAGAGATATTAAACTTATAGAAGAAGCCGGTGCGGATTGGATTCATGTTGATGTTATGGATGGACACTTTGTTCCTAATATTACAATCGGGGTGCCTGTTGTTAAATCGTTAAAAAAAATTGCCCGTATTCCTTTGGATGTCCATTTGATGATTGAAAATCCGCAAAAATATGTTAGTGCGTTTGCACAGGCGGGTGCTGATGTTTTAACTTTTCATTATGAAGCAGTTTCTGAGGTAAAAGCGGTTATTGATATGATTAAATCTTTCGGCTTGAAAGCCGGCATGTCTATAAAACCCAAAACTCCGGCGGAGGAAATTCTGGGATATTTGGAAAATTTGGATTTACTGCTTGTTATGACTGTAGAACCCGGATTTGGCGGGCAGGATTTTATGGCCGCTTGTGCTGAAAAAATACCCATAATAAAAAGGCATGCATCAAAAGATTTGATTATTCAGGTCGACGGTGGAATTAATGCTGTAACAGCAAAAATTTGCACCGGATATGGTGCAAATTCGCTTGTTGCCGGAAATTATATTTATAATTCCGATGATATAAAATCAGCTATTGAAAGCTTAAGATAACGGAAATCTTCCAAGTCTTTGTTTACGTTTTAATATTTCATTAGGATCTGTAGTCAAAGCTTGGTCAGCAAGCGTTATATCATCACGCTCAGCCGGTGTTTCTTCTTCTGTGGCGGGTCGTTCTTCTCCGGTTGTTGTGATTTCTGCTTCATCTCGTGCCTGCTCGGATTCGTTTCCAATATTATTTTCAGTTTCATCTGCCGGCTGTATATCTGTTCTTAACATATCCCGTCCCAAAGTTTCTTCCAGAGCTGCCAAATCGGTTTCACCGTTGGTCATTTCATAGGTTACTTCGTCGTTTACATAAAGTACCGCGCTTATTGCAGCAGCCCATTTTTGATACTCACTAGGAACTTCTTCACCCTGCTCTTGATACTTTAAAATCTCTTTTGCGGTTAGTTCCTGCCATTTGATGTTCGCATTAAGTTTTTGAATATCCATATACTTCTCCTTTATATATCATTTTATTTATCGGTTTAATCTCTCTAAAACTTTAATCATATATTGTTAACTTATGTAACATTTTTATATAAAGTGGATATAAAAAGTCAATAAATTTTTATAGGAATTTTTTATATAAGTACGAGAGATAAGATAATTTATAAGAGAGAGGTAAAGTTATGGCGACTATGCTGTTATTTTCTAATGCAGTTTCTGATACATACAAAACAACATCAGATGCCATAAAGGATGTTAAACTTAATGATAAATTAATTATAAGAAAATCTTTAACAGAATTGATGAAGCAGTCATTTTTTCATGGGGCGAACAGGTTTGGAACAAATTTTATAGCATAAAAGATCGTTGGAAATAAATAGGATTTTGGGAATACAGGAGTAATAAAAAGCGGTAATTACCGCTTTTTATTTTATATGGCAAATTTTTATATTCAGGTGTTTTACAGGTGTTATGGATAATATTTCTTTTACATCAAGAATACGTCTTGCCACGTTAAATGAATTTTACAGCGCCAACTCAAGGTTAGGTGCAAGAAAGTCTGTAAAAGAACCGTGGACAATTAAAGAAAGTGTTCTGGCAGATGGCGCGTATACTTCCGGTATAATAGACTGTACTGTCTGCGGATTAACAGACGGTGCAAAAGTTTTGCTAACGCATATTTGTCCAACCAATCCTAAGAATAAAAGTTTTAACCGGATTGAAGAATTTATTATAAATAAAATTAATATTTTTGATAAAAATCTGCAAGGATTTATTTTAGGTTCAAAACCGAATAATATAAACAGCCCTAATAGTACAAAACTATTTGATAAGTTTGTTGAGTTTATGCAGAAATACGATATTCCATTTTCTCAATTTAAAGGCGGTTTATTTGAAAATAATGTATTATATTCTTCCCAAAAAGATGAATGGATTATAAGTAATTGTGCCGTAACAGAAGGCATAAAGGAAATCTATAAAAACAATCCCGGGAAATTATTTAACAGATTTTTTGATAAAGTGAATATCTCAGATCTGGATGAGATTTGCTTGTAGCAAAATGTAATTTAATATGTTATTCCAGATTAGTTAAGATATCTTCTATATTTAGTTCTCTGGTGGAATCATATACAAAAAAACTTTTAATTTTTCCCATACCGCAGTATTGCTGGATTTTATGTAAAGCAGTAAAACCGTTTAGAGATAAAATTATTATTGCTTATTATACCTGTAATTTTAATTACCTGGAAAACAATATTTAATTATTGACTTGTTGCTGCTGTACTGCATTATATCTGTCACCAGCAATTTCAATTCCGGAGATTTTATTTTCCAGCTCCTGCCATTCGTTGTCAGACCATTTCAAGTTAACAGCGGCGAGATTTTCACGCAGGTGGGAATCTACTGTTGTACCGGGTATTGGTACGATATAAGGACGTTTATGTAAGTGCCATGCAAGAGCCACTTGAGCGGGGGTTGCGCCTTTTGTTGCACCAAATTCTTTCAATATATCAATAATCACATAATTTTGTTTCATTGCCTCCGGAGTGAAGCGAGGAAGATCAGCTCGGTTATCATTCGGAGCATAGAATTTTGTATTTTCTGTCAAGGCTCCTGTCAAATAACCTCGATTAAGCGGGCTGTACGGAACAAAGCCAATGCCGAGTTCTTCCAGTGTCGGGAAGATATTCTTTTCAGGTGCTTGCCACATCAGGTGATATTCACTTTGTATAGCGGTCAATGGTTGAACAGCATGAGCTTTCCTTATGATTTCCGGACTTACCTCACAAAGTCCGAAATGCCGTACTTTTCCGGCTTTAATAAGCTCTTTTACTGTACCGGCAACATCTTCAATCGGAACTTTTGGATCAAACCTGTGTTGGTAGAACATGTCAATCACATCTCGCCTTAAACGCTTCAAAGATTCATCGCAAACTTTTTTAATTTGTTTTGGGGTGCTGTCAAGCTCGCCATAATAATATTTACCGTTTATAATTTTATGCCCGAATTTTGTTGTTACCATAATATCTTTGTATCGATGTAGACCTTTTCCTACAAGATTTTCATTTGTATGAGGCCCGTAAATTTCTGCTGTGTCAAATAATGTAATACCGTAATCAACAGCTTTGTGTAAAAGTTTAATCATTTCTTTTTCTTCTTTTACCGGCCCCCTGTTGTAACTCATTCCCATACAGCCAAATCCAAGTGCCGTGACAGTCATTGCGGCTTCTCCGGATCCAAGTGTCCTGTATGTTGAAATTAGGGTATCACTTTTAAATAATTTTGCTTCTGTTTTGTTAAACACCGGCTGTGCAAGAATAATAGCACCGAGTACACCCATTGTTTTGATAAAATCTCTCCTTGAAGAGTCCAAAGTTTCTTTCATCTGTTACCTCCTTAGCTTAATGTGCGGTAAAGCCGCCGTCTATTGTAATTGCTGCTCCGTGAACGAAACTTGCATACGGGGAGCATAACCACATAACGGCATGCCCTATTTCGTAAGGTTCACCTAACCTGCCTGCAGGAATATCACGAACTAAAGCATCTTCTATTTCCGGATTTCTTTTTATCAAATCTTTTGCCATAGGTGTTAAAATTACTCCCGGAAGAACAGCATTTATTCTTATTCCTTTTTGTGCATAGTCTATTGCGGCTGTTCTTGTTAAACCAATAACAGCGTGTTTGCAGGATATATAAGCGGCTTGCCCCGGAAATCCTGTTATCCCGCCTTGTGAAGACGTGTTTACTATTGCACCCTCGCCTTGTTTTAGCATTTGTTCAATTTCAAATTTCATGCAATTCCAAACACCTTTTAAATCAACGGCAACAGTCTTGTCAAATTCCTCATAGGTAATCTCAGCCATAGGTTTTTGCGGTGTCTGAACACCGGCATTATTAAATGCACAATCTAACCTGCCAAAAGTATCCGCAATATGTCTTATCATGTCGCAAACCTGTTGCTCATCGCTGACATCACATATATATGGAACGGCTTTATAACCCGAGTTGATTAATTTGTTAACCTGTTCTGTCATATCAAGTATATCTGATAAAATTACTATTGCACCTGCTTTTGCAAACTCTTCTGCTGTTGCCAGTCCTATGCCTTGTGCAGCTCCGGTAACAAGAACTACTTTATCCTTAAAACAATTTTTCATTGAGTCTCCTTTCTTCTTATTCCATTATTTCATTTTTTATGTTTATAGCAAATACTTATAATGGATAGCCGGTTATGCTTGACAGCTATAACAATTTTCGGTATTATTGATGATATGGAAATAAGGGTTTTGAAGTATTTTTTGGCAGTTGCAAGGGAGGGCTCCATAACAAAAGCTGCAAATTTTTTACATCTGACACAGCCTACGCTTTCAAGACAACTAAAAGAGTTTGAGAAAGAACTGGGCCAGCAGCTTTTAATTAGAACCAATCATAATGTGTATCTTACTCAGGAAGGTATGATTTTAAGAAAAAGAGCAGAAGAAATTTTAGAACTTGTGGAAAAGACAGAGGGCGAGCTCAGTTCAATAAAAGATTCTATTGCAGGAGAGGTATATATTGGCAGTGGAGAAACAGATGCATTAAAAGCGGTTACAAAAGTTATTCAGGCAATAAGAAAAGAACACCCTCAAATAGTATTTCATATAACCAGCGGAATTTTCGAAGACGTTATTGAAAAGTTGGATAGAGGTCTGCTTGATTTTGGTATTGTTATGCAACCCTGTGACCTATCAAAATATGATTATCATCCTTTGCCTGATAAAGATTTATGGGGAATTGTTATGCGAAAAGACTCCCACCTTGCGGAAAAAGACTTTATAACTCTTGCGGATCTTGAAAATGTGCCTCTTATACTTTCTAAAAAAGCTTTTCGTAAGCAAAATGAGAATAATGAATTCTACAGATGGTTCAATAAAAATAAAGATAAATTAAATATTGCTGCTACCCACAATTTATTTTTCAATGCTGCATTATTAGCGGAAGACGGTATTGGCTATGTATTTACACTTAATAATCTTGTGAATACATCAAAAACGAGCACTTTATGTTTTAAACCTTTAAGACCGTCATTTGAGGCAAGCTGGAATATTATTTGGAAAAAGCATCAGATATTTTCACCTGCTGCAAAATTATTCCTGGAAAAAATAAAAGAGAGTATAGAGATTTTGTAATATTTGCAAATCCGCTCAAACTCGGAGCGGCTTTGTCGTTAGCGAGTTCTCACCTCTATTGCTACAAAATTAAAAAGCGACAGGAACAAAATCCTATCGCTTTTTAATTCGGGAACGA
>CAYYAG010000045.1:0-10997 GCA_964470005.1 uncultured Muribaculaceae bacterium | reverse complement strand
CCATGTGCACCGCCAAAACCCGCGCTACATCTACTTAGAGAGGTCGCCCCCCCCCGATTTTTATCTGGTATTGCTTATCTTTCAACATATACATCCCCCATTCCTTAATTACATATATATTATTATAACAAATATTTAAAAAAAAAGCAATATAAAAGAGTCATTTCTGACTCTTTTAGTGTTATACTTTTCTTTTTCTAGCGGCTTCTGACTTGCGTTTTCTTTTAACGCTCGGTTTTTCATATCTTTCACGTTTTTTAACTTCTGAAAGAATGCCGGCTTTTTGGATTTTTTTCTTAAAACGTCTCAATGCGCTTTCGATTGATTCGTTTTCTCCGACTTTAACTTCTGCCATTTATATTTTCACCACCTTCATGGGCAACTTGTACATTATATTGAAATTATAAAACAAAAAAAATAAAATTCAAGTTTGTCTTTGCCCAAATCATTTGTTCGTCATCTATACCTGAAACAATCTCCGAAACATTAATATTTAAAGCCCTTAATATACGACACAAAGTTTTATTTGTTTACGACAAAGACTATAATAAAATAATAACTTATGCTGACAGCGTAAAGATTTCATAAATTTCTTCGTCTGAGAGCTCTGTGATAATCTTTTCACCCTCATAAACAGCAAGATCAGCAAGTTCTTTTTTGGATTTTAACATTTCATCAATCTTTTCCTCAAAAGTTCCGAGCGTTATCATTCTATGAACCATAACATTTTTGTCCTGTCCTATACGATAAGTTCTGTCCGTTGCCTGTTCCTCAACTGCCGGATTCCACCATAAGTCGTAATGTATGACGTTTGTCGCACTTGTTAGGTTAAGCCCCGTACCCCCTGCCTTTAACGATAATATCATAAGCTTGGTCTCATCGTCGTTTTGAAACTTGTGTATTAAATCTTCACGCTGTGGAACCGTTAGGGAACCATGAAAAAATAACGGCTCCATGTTGAACTCCTGCGCTAAAACTTTTGTTAAT
The DNA here is from genome assembly GCA_964470005.1 of uncultured Muribaculaceae bacterium. Classification (GTDB taxonomy): domain Bacteria; phylum Cyanobacteriota; class Vampirovibrionia; order Gastranaerophilales; family Gastranaerophilaceae; genus SIG32. The sequence goes on along the minus strand of CAYYAG010000045.1, from coordinate 10,010 downwards.
ATATCCCCCATCTCTTTATATTGGGTAAAAATAAGCGTCTTTTCATTGTTTTCAAGAATGGTCTGGACAGTTGAGATGCACTTTTCCATCTTGCCGGACAACTCTTTTCCCATTTCACCTGATTTTAAAAACTGATACGGATGATTACAGATTTGTTTGAGCGCTGTTATAAGCTTAAATATGTTACCGCGCCTGTTAATACCCGTAAATCCGCTTATCTTATCCATCATCTCTTTGAGCGTCTTTTCGTATAAAATAGCCTGCTGCTTTGAAAGATAACAGTATTCATTGAGAACCATTTTCTCCGGAAGATCAGTGATTACATTCTTATCCGTTTTTAACCTCCGCAAAACAAACGGCGATACCGACATCTTTAATTTTGCGGCTCGAGAAGTCTCCTTAAACCTCTCTATAGGTATTGCATAACTCTTTTGAAAATCTTTTAATGACCCTAAATATCCCTTGTTTATAAAATCAAATATACTCCATAGCTCAGTTAATCTGTTCTCTACAGGAGTACCTGTCATGGCAATTTTTATATCAGATTTCAGCATTTTTATCGCTAAAGTTTGCGCTGTATCAGGATTTTTAATATTTTGTGCCTCATCTACAATTATCATGCCCCAGTCATGCTTTTTCAGCTCCTCAACATCTATTCGCATAATTGCATACGTCGTCATAATAACGTCATGTTTCACGTCTAGCTGCCTCTCTGCACCATGATATACTACCGCATCTAAATCCGGTGCAAACATCTGCAGCTCTTTCATCCAGTTCCCCATTAATGTCGTCGGACATATGACAAGAACGGGCTTCGTTAAAGTTCCATCTTCCTTTAGCTTTAATATAAGACTTATAACCTGAATTGTCTTGCCTAATCCCATGTCATCTGCCATGCATGCCCCAAATCCCTTTGAAATATTTGTCCAAAGCCATTTTAAACCAACTAGCTGATACGGCCTTAACTCGCCGTTTAAAGCCTTTGGAACAGTTACCTCTACAGGCTTTGTAAAATCTTTTATTACACGGGCAAATGCATCATCATAATCAAAATCGTATTGGTCAATTTGTCCGGACATGGCGGCATGAATTAATTCCATCCTGGACATTGTTTTTAGATTCGCTCTAGCTACCTGCTCAAAAATCTTTTTACCTTCTTCTTTATCTACAAGAACATATTTGTTCTTGTATTTTATCAGTCCAGTGCTGTTTTCCACCATTTTATTGAATTCTTCAAGAGAAATTTTATCATTACCTATTGCAATTTCATATGAAAACTCCAGAATATCATCTAACGAAATTTTTGACGATGAATTACTGTTAAATATATCCGCCAAATCTGAAGATCTGGAAGCTTTAACTTTAGCGTTAATTGATGCACGCGGCACAACAACATTGACAAGTTCATCCGGCAATACAACATCTATTTGCGCCTTTTGCAGATAATATGCTGTCTGCGTAATAATTTTATAAACTTCGTTAAGGTTCAAGTCCAGAGCAAGCTTTTCTTCATCCTCAAATAATATCTCAAGCTCCGGCATATAACGGGTTGCATAATTCAATTGCTTCTCAACTATTCTTGCAATATCCGATGAATTTGCTCCAAATACTTCTGCGTCTGTATATAGCTTGTCTATCAGAACACTTTCATCCGTCTTGCGGTTTTTGATATGAACTTTTAACCTGAAAAGCTCATCCTCAACTTTTTCTATTTTGAAAAATGGTATAACATCATATTTACCAAGGTAAAGCTCATCAAACCACTGCGCAAAACTCTCCGCTATATCAATTCCCTTCATAACAGCTCTTTGCTCAAGGTCTTTGATAAGATAAGTTCCTGACTTTACATCCTTGAATCTATATGCTTTTATCCCTAAAAATTTGTACAAAACATAATTTAGATAATTATATATAAATTCATATACAAAATTTTTCGGTTTTTCGCCGCTTATAAAAAGGTTATCCGGAATATTTTCTTCAAACTGGTTAACAATTCTTGCAAGCTGCTGGTTGGAAATAATCGGTTCATAAACTATTCTGAACATCTGCCCTTTACGCTTTATTGTCGGTATAAAGTACAATTTTTCAATTAACTTCATAACAAAGTAAGTCAGTTTGTTCATATAAATAAATGTCGGAGTCAAGGATTCAATATCAACAATATTTCCAAACCCGCCAAAATAATCCAGTACAACATCCAGCGAAAGCGCATAGCCTATCTCTTTGCCCAACACCTGGGAATGAAACCTGAAAAGCGACCCTTTTGACTTCAAATAATATTGAAAATTATTCGTCGGCGTCACGAAAAACGAAAGTTTGTCTTTATCATTGACAAGGTAAAAATTTGTGTTTCGTGCGGGGGTGTAAGGACTCAAGAAAACACCGGCAAATTCATCCTCTACAATCTGATAAATCATACTCAGCGTATAACGAAAATCCTTATTCTTAAAGCCTTCAGGATTCTCGCTTAAATTGAAAAACAATTCATCAACATTATTCTTTTTAAAAGAAAAATCTATATCCCAGTCCTGTGTCATACATTCCTTACTTAATTAATGAATCTGCTGTCATTTCTTTTGGTTTCTCAATACCCAGAAGCTGAAGCACCGAGGGCGCGATATTACATAAAGCTCCTCCTTCCTGTCTTAATTCAACACCTTCAGGTGCATTTATAAGAACAAAAGGAACTTCATTTGTAGTATGCGCAGTTTGCGGCTTACCTGTTTCAGGGTTAACCATAACTTCAGAATTTCCATGATCCGCTGTCAAAAGCATAATCACGTTGTGTTTTTTACATGCGTCAGCAATTTTCCCGACACACTCATCAACAGTTATGCAAGCTTTAACAGCGGCATCAATTACACCGGTATGTCCTACCATATCAGGGTTTGCAAAATTAACCAGAATAAATCCGTATTCCGGATTATCAATTGCCTTTAACACATTATCGCAGACCTCAGGTGCACTCATTTCAGGCTGGAGGTCGTATGTTGCCACCTTTGGTGATGGCACAAGAACACGCGTTTCGTGAGGTTGCGGCTCATCAATCCCACCATTAAAGAAAAATGTAACGTGTGCATATTTTTCCGTTTCCGCAGTTCTGAACTGCTTTATGCCGTTTGCTTCCAAAACATCACCCAGTATGTTTACCAGATGCTCTTTAGGAAATGCTACCGGAAAGGTGAAATCCTCATTGTAACTTGTCATTGTAATATAACAAATATTTTTCAAAACTTTTTTGCGTTCAAATCCGTCAAAATCGACAAAATTAATTGCTTTTGTAATTTCTCGAGCTCTGTCAGGTCGGAAATTAAAGAAAATAATCGCATCATTATCGTGAATTCTTGATTCCTCACCGCCAATTACGGTAGGCAAAACAAATTCATCATTATCTCCGCGCGCATATGACTCTTTAACAGCCTCACAAGCAGACGCAGCATGTTCACCTTCGCCAAGCAAAAGGGCGTTGTAGCCTTTTTCAACTCTATCCCAGCGGTTATCCCTGTCCATTATGTAATAACGACCAATAACCGTTGCAATTGGCGGTAAATTATATTTTTCAAGCTCGTCTTCAATAGGCTGCAAGAAATTGCAAGCGCTTTGCGGCGGAGTATCGCGTCCGTCAAGAAATGCATGAACATAAACTTTCTTCAAGCCATTATCAGCGGCAAGTTTTATCAATGCCATAACATGTTCCAATGAGGAATGCACGCCGCCTGTTGATACAAGACCATATATGTGAAGCGCAGAATCATTTGCTTTGACGTGGTTAACCGCCATTAAAAATCTTTCATTATTGAAGAATGATCCGTCCTTAATCGCATTATTAATTCTGGACAAATCCTGATAAACAATTCTGCCGGCACCCAAATTAAGGTGCCCCACTTCACTATTACCCATTTGACCGGCCGGAAGACCTACATATTCGCCATCTGCATGAAGTCTTATGAATTTTTCTTCTTTTTCTAATTTATAAACATTAACCGGATTAGCAAGTTTAGTCGCATCATATTCGGGGTAACTTTTGCTTATGCCCCATCCGTCCATAATACATAACAATACTCTTTTAGACATTATTATATCCCCTCTTTCGTACTATGAATAAATTTTAGCAGGAACATTCCTCAATTACAAGAGGCAAAATACTCTACACATTTTATCAAAATTACTAATCCACATCAACAGGTTCCCGAAGAATCTTTTCAATCGCTTCGCGTGCAGTAAAGGCAAGACTCTCCGGCACATTATCAATTGTTGTAAATTGACGCAGAACATCCACCGTTCGTTTGAATGCCCTTACTATATCGCCTTCTCCCATATCAATTTGTTCTGTTATAGTTTCCCACTCGGCTCCTTCAACCCACAGTTCAATTAAAGAGCTGAAATATGGATTTATATACATAGGAGCGTCAACGTTATGTCTATTTTGAATCTTTTCAATTTTACGTCTGATATTTCTGATTAAATTCAGCGTTTTTCGCACAGTTTGCGAAAAAGGTATATACGGTATGTCTATTCTTAAATCTTCAGTTGTAACAGCACAAACTACGGCCGCAAGCTGCGATGGGGTAAGTCCATCCAGCACATCGGAAAAAATAATTTCCGCAATAAATAATTCATTTTCAGACCTGATTTGAGAAGTTGTCACACCATATTCTGTCGGAAAGTCATTCTTTAAATACCCGAAATCAATCAAAACACTTCGATGTGCGAGAAATTTATTCCAATAAATATCTTTCTGACGTTCCATTTCTTTTTCAAGTTTTGCCTGTCTTACGTCTAATCGTGCCAGCACCTCAATATTTTTTGCGTGCTTTTTGTAACGATTACACGTATCACAAGGGTATGAATGAAGCTTCTCTAAAAGTGCCTTGTTTTCGTCCCTGAATTGAATAACCTCTCTTGATAAAGGACGCTTTTTGGATTGCTCCTGTTTGCAGATTTTTTTATAAGTCTGACGGTTTTGTACATATAAATGACGAAGCTTATCGTATTTCAAAAACTCTTCATCCGAAATCTTATGAGGGCATACTAAAACCCTTTCTGCCCGCTCTTTTTCATTAATTTCAAACTGTCTTAAAAGTGGCTGCATTCTGGAACCCGCAGAATAGTAACCAAAACTTTTTAAAATAAGCTCTTTTGACTCCTCCAGACTAAAGCGTTGCAACAAATTCAAAACCATTGAATAACTAGGAGAAAAACGACTTTCTAAAGGATTGGCCTCACTTAATACGAGTTCAGCAACTTCTTCGGGAGTTTGAAATGGTGTACCGACGATTGTAACATATCCTATTTCATCCATGCCTCGCCTGCCGGCTCTGCCCGACATTTGTAAGAATTCGCTTGCAGTAAGCATTCTATGCCCGGAATCAGTTCTTTTACTTGTTGAACTTATAACTGTAGACCTTGCCGGCATATTGATACCTGCAGCAAGTGTTTCAGTTGCAAAAACAACTTTGATCAGACCCTTTTGGAATAATTTTTCCACCATATTTTTCCAAGCAGGTAAAAGTCCTGCATGGTGAGACGCAACTCCCTGTAATAAATATTCTATATGTTTATTACCATACAAATGAGGATTTTCAGCTATGTAATCATCTATAAACTGCCTTATTTGAGCTTGTTCATAAGGTGTGATTAAACCAAGCCCTGCACATTTTTCCATCTGTTCATCACATTTTTTTCGTGAAAACGTGAAGTAAATTGCAGGAAGCATGTCCTGAGATGCAAGATTTTTAACAACATCTTTCACAGGAGATTTTTGTTTATTTTTACCATGCTTACCCCAGCTGTGCTTTTCCGGTTTAATTTTTTTATTTAACTGGCCGCTCGGGGTTAAAAGCGGCAGCAATTTGTTAGGCTGCGAACTGTCAAAATAATAAAATCTTAAAGGCACCGGCCTAAAATCAGTATCAACAAGCTCTGTTTTAGAATGCACGGTATTAATCCAATTAGTTAATTCATCAGCATTGGCAACAGTTGCTGAAAGTGCGATAATTTGGACATTAGTCGGACAATATATTATACTTTCCTCCCAAACTGTTCCGCGTTGTTCGTCATTCATATAGTGAACTTCATCAAGAACAACATATTTTACTTCTTTAAGGTTATCGGCAACAGCTCCAAAATTAGTACCATAGAGCATATTCCGAAAAACTTCTGTTGTCATAACAACAATTTGCCCGTTGCGATTAATAGATGTATCGCCGGTCAAAAGCCCGACCTTGTCCTGACCGTATTTTTCGCCGAAATCGTAATATTTCTGATTTGATAATGCCTTTAACGGTGTTGTATAAAATATTCTTTTACCCTGTTCTAACGCCCGATGAATTGCGTGCTGAGCAATTACGGTTTTTCCCGCACCGGTTGGAGCACAAACCACAACACTTTTGTTTTCATCAATAAAATTACAGGCTTGCTTTTGAAAGTCATCTAATTCAAAAGGAAATTCATACATAATAACTATCCTTATAATTATTATGCCACAAATTTACTACTTTGTAAATTTGTATATTTACCTTATAACATCAAAACCTGTATATTTACGCAAAACTTCCGGAATAACAATTGAACCGTCAGCCTGTTGATAATTTTCAACAATTGCGGCAAAAGTTCTGCCTACCGCCAGACCTGAACCGTTAATTGTGTGTACAAATTGGGTCTTGCCGGTAGCTTTATCCCGATATCTAATATTTGCACGTCTTGCCTGATAGTCACCGTAATTGGAACAGCTTGAAATCTCTTTATAAGTACCGTAAGACGGCATCCAGACCTCTAAATCCCAGCATTTGTTTGCGGAAAAGCCTATATCCGCTGTACATAAGGCTTCACGACGATACGGCAATTCCAACAATTGAAGCATTTTTTCAGCATCTTCAGTTAATTTTTCATGTTCATCGGCACTGGATTGAGGGGTGCATAACTTAACCAGCTCTACCTTGTTGAACTGATGTACACGTATTAACCCACGTGTATCTTTACCTGCGGAACCTGCTTCTCTCCTGAAGCATGGAGTGTACGCCGTCATATACATCGGTAATTGGTCTTCAGATAAAATTTCGCCGGCATAAATATTTGTAACAGGCACTTCTGCTGTTGGAATTAAGTACAAATCTTCATCAACACATTTATACATATCTTCAGCAAATTTTGGTAGTTGACCGGTACCCGTCATTGTGGCAGCATTGGCCATAAACGGCGGCAAAATTTCTTCATATCCCTGCTCACCTGTATGGTAATCTAAGAAAAAGTTTATGATTGCACGCTCAAGCCTTGCACCAAGACCGCGGTATAAAGTAAACCTGCTCTGCGAAAGCTTCACGCCGCGTTCAAAATCAACAAGCTTTTTTTCTTCACAAATATCCCAATGTGGCTTGAATTCAAAATCAAACTTACGCGGTTCACCCCATTTATACACTTCAATATTATCATCTTCCGAGTTACCGATAGGTGTAGTTTCGTCCGGAATATTCGGAATATGAAGTAATAAATTCCTTTGGCGCTCGTCCAAAACTGATTGTTTTTCCTCCAAATCCTTGATATCTTCACCGATTTTACGAACATCTTCTTGAATTGCATCGGTGTTTTCACCTTTTTTCTTCAATTCACCAATCTTTTGAGATTCAATTTTACGCTTTGCACGCAATTCATCAGCCAGAGCCTGAATTTTTCTGCGTTCCACATCAATTTCAATAACCTCATCTATAGATAATTCTGGATTTCTGCGTTTTAAAAGTTCGTTTATTTTATCAGGATTTTCACGTATTAATTTGATATCAAGCATTTGGAACCTCTTTCTTACTACAGGATTATTCTAGTTTAAATAAAAGTTATAATCAAGATAAAATTACCAAAAACTCAATCTAAAGATTGATAGACATTTACAAAAAAATCCACATAATATAACATGAAGGGATATGTTTATGTTCAAAAAACTTGCACAAAAGCTACGTGATTATAATACAAAATCAAACACAGCACCTGCTACATTACCGTTCGGGGAAGCTTTTGTTACGCCTAAAAATGAATATTTAAAAGACATGACCAAAAAAGCAGTTAAACTTTACGAAAAGCAGACTGACATAAATAATTTTTCAAAACTCGTGCTTTCAAACCCTGAAAACAAGTCGCATAATTATATGGTTAAAAAACTTTTTGACGACGGCGTCGCTGATCCTTTTGTTGACGAAAAGCTTGCTGACCTTGCAAATAATCAGAAATTTTTAAAAGATCTCGGATTGCTATAAGTTTGATATAACCACGTTCATAAATTCTGTTGTTGTTGCATTCCCGCCCAAATCTGCTGTTTTAACATTTTGATATAAAGTTTTGGATAAAGCTTGCTCAATTTTTTCAGCATAATAATTTTCTCCGATATATTTAAGCATTTCAACGGCAGAGAGCAAAAGAGCCATCGGATTAGCCTTGTTTTGTCCCTTTATATCAGGTGCGGAGCCATGAACCGGTTCAAAAACAGCACAATTATCGCCTATATTTGAGCCCTGTGCGACCCCCAAGCCTCCTATCAGTCCCGCGGTTAAGTCCGATACAATATCTCCGTACAAATTGGGCAAAACCAGAACATCAAATTCTGACGGATTCTGGACAAGCTGCATACATAAATTATCTACCAGGATTTCGCGTTTATTAATTTGAGGATATTTTTCCGCTACATTTCTGTAGCTTTCCAAAAACAATCCATCCGACAGCTTCATAATATTTGCTTTTGTAACAACACAAACTTCTTTGCGATTATTCTTAACCGCATAATCAAATGCGAAGTTGCAAATTCTTTCCGAAGCCATACGTGTAATTAGTTTTATACTTTCTGCAGTATTATCATCAACCATACGTTCAATTCCTGCATACAAATCCTCTGTATTTTCACGTACAACAACCAAATCTACATCTGCAAACCGGGTTTTAATATTCGGAAGATTTTTACACGGACGTAAATTGGCATACAAATCCAAATCTTTTCTAAGTTGCACATTTACAGATCTGAAACCTTTTCCAATAGGGGTTGTAACAGGAGCTTTCAATGCAACTTTATTTTTCCTGATAGAGTTTATAACTCGCTCCGGCAACGGAGTGCCTTCATCTTTAATAACATCTGCACCCGCTGTTTGTACATCCCAATCAATATCAAGACCGCTTGCACCAATAATTTTAACAACGGCTTCGGATATTTCAGGTCCTATTCCATCACCATTAATCAAGGTCACAGTCCGCATCTTAAACCTCCTTTTTCATATAATACAATAAAAAAATATAATAGAATGTTAACATTTTGTTACAAAAAGGCAATTTAGACCAAATATATTTTTTTATTAATTTGTAAGGTAGGAAAAAGGTAGGTTAGTATGGGTATTGCAAGTATAGCTAAAACCGGGCTTAAGTATGCTGGCAGGTTAATTTTTGATGACAGGTTTGCATCAAAAGTAACAAGCAGTATAAAGGCTCAAGGTAGAATATACCAAAAAGCCGGAAAAAGTCGTTTTAACAAATTCCACAATCAGATTGGAGAAGCCTTTATTAGAGCAGAAAAAACAAGCGGTAAAAAAGGTATTTTTGAAAGCTTAAAAGGTTCGCTTAAAAGTTACTCAAAAGATGTTTCGACACTATGGAAAAGCAATAAGCCGTTTTTCTCAAAGATCGGCGGCACATTAAAAGGCTTGGGTAAACGTGCACCATTAATTGGTACGGCTTTAATATTAGCATTTGAATTACCAAATATATTCAAAGCAACGCGAGATGGCGGGCTGATTAATGGTGCATTGGAAGCCGGCAAAAGCGGCGTACGACTAGCTGCAGGTATTGCATGCGGTGCCATAGGTACAGCAGTATTTGGTCCGGTAGGAAGTATTCTAGGCTTCATTGTAGGTGATATGCTGGGAAAACTCGTTGTAGGCAAAAGCTATTCAGAGAAAAAAGCCGCTGAACAGGAAAAAATTGCAGAAACAGTTAATACCGTAATTCCTTCATTTGACGGCGCGAACTTGAATATGCTG
>CAYYAG010000044.1:0-11114 GCA_964470005.1 uncultured Muribaculaceae bacterium | reverse complement strand
GAATATCTCCTTGCTAATCCTGATGCTGTCAGGTTTTCAAAAGAATAATAACTTTACATAAAATGCGTATATGTAAAATATACATATGTAATACAAATAAAATAAAATAATAAAAATTTATAAATAACTTTTGGAAAAGAAAATAAGTTATTGTGTCATCTGTTTCTTGGTGGTATAAATAAATTAGCAGCTAAATTACCGAAGTTTTGAAATCCCAGCCAATCAGTTTACCTGTAATATGAAATGACATCTGTGTACTTTTGTGGTTACAAATGGGTAAAAAATGCAAATAGATAATATAAATAATACAAATTTTACAGGTATACATATACTAAATACAAAGTGCTTTTTGCAAGATGACAAAATAGCATACCTTAGAATGTACGAATTAAAAAGAAAAGATACTTCATTTTTGCAACATATGTATAACAGTATTAAATTAGAAAAATTTGTACCCGATATCCCTAAGCAAAAGATGGAGGTTTGGTACTTGATTCTAAAAGGTGCTATAGAATTTTCGAGTGATAAGAAATACAAATCTTACTTGGTAACAAAAGACAGCAAACCTTGCGGTATTATGACATTTAAACCTAATAGTAATAAATATGAAATTTCATGGGCCTGCACATGGCCTATTGAGAAAGGAAAAAAAGTACCGCTGGCTGGAACGACTTTATTTAAAACGGTATTTGAAGATTTTTTAAAAAGTAAAGCTACCGTGATAAACGTAGATGCAATAAAAAAAGTTGGTCCTTATGAAACTATTAATAAATATTTGCAGTTAGGCTTTAAACCTGTAGGCGGAGAGTATTTCTTTGAAACAATGCAAGCTACACGGTCAGATGTTATTCAAACTCTTAAAAAGTTAAATACTATGATTGTTTCTAAACCTACAAATAGAACATTAAATTTAAATTTGTTTGAAGAACTTGTTGTATAATTTACTGCCTATTAGCAGCTCGTGTATTTCTATATCTTCTGATGTGAAAAAATGTTTCTGTCAATTTGATTAAAATCAGTTATTATTTGAGCAATACCTTCAATGTTCTTGTAAAAGGCGACCGGCTCATGTGATGCTATTGCTATAATTTCGCCAATTCCGGCATTTTTAGCTGCAGTAATTCCGGATAATGCATCTTCTATTACAATACAATCTTTAGGATTAAGTCCAATTTTGTGCGCAGCAATTATGTATATATCAGGTGCAGGTTTACCCGGAATTTTTCCGTCAGAATATACAATTTTTTCCAAATCAAACCATCTGGCAAGTTTGAACTCCTTTATATAAAATTCAACATTACACCATTCTGACATTGTTGCTATTGTCATTGGAATTTTATGTTCTTTCAGGTAGTTTAAAAATTCTTCTGCATAAGGTGCAAGTTTTAATTTTTCAGGATCTTTCAAACACATTGCACGATATTCGGCTTCTTTTTCCCGCGCAAATTTTTCTACAAGAGCTTTGTCTGGCTTTTTCCCTAGTGCATATTCAATAATATCTTCATTGGTTCTCCCGAACATGTATTTGAACATCTCGTCATCCGTAAATGGTGTGCCGCGAAGTTTTTTTGAATATTCTCTCCAGGCATTAAGATGCAGTTCTGAGTCCCAGAATAGTGTTCCGTTAAAATCAAATATAATACCTTTCATTTATTGCTCCCGTTCTATAAGTTTGTTATAGTAATCAAGATAGGTTTTTGCCTGTTTCTCTTTATTCAGCTTTTTGAATGTGTAGGCTAAATTGTAGTGGAAATCAGCAACTTGGTTGTTTAAATCAATTGCTTTATAAAACTCCCACTTTGCAGACTTGATTTTTCCGGCTTTTAGATACGCACATCCAAGATTGTAGTAGCCATATGCAAATTCAGGATTATATTTGACAGCTTTTTTATAAGATTGTATTGCCATATTGGGTTTGTCTTGGAGCATATAAATATTGCCCAGATTGTAATGTGCTTTGTAATATTTCTCATCTAATGAGATTGCACGACTATACATAAAAGCGGCTTCATCGTTTTCCCCTTTATCTTGTAGTATATTACCCATTAAGAGCCAGTTTTGGACATTCCGATCTTCTTCAGGAATACTTAGCAAAAGATTGAAGGCCTCTTTTATATTATTTTCCGCATACAGAATATTTATCTTGTCATTCATTTCATCAGCAATACAAGTTGATACCCCAAGTGCTATTATAATCAAAAGTGTTAATATTTTTTTCATAACAAAATTATATACTAAAAAAATACTTCCATCAATTTGACTTTTAAAAAACATATTCCATAATTTTAATGATGTCTCTTTTACTGATATAATTCCCGTAGCTTACTCCTTGCTATGGGAATTCCTTTGTAAAAAAGAAAGGCTGATTTTTTAATCAGCCTGCTACACACTATATACACATTTACGATTTTTAGGGTTTTAATTTATTTACTTCCGCATATTGCCGCTATCGCAGCACCTGCACTTAGCAATCCTGCATAAAGCCATCCGACCTTCGGAACTTTTGAGAGCCATCCGAGATGTTTTGCAACGAATAAGCCACCTCCGGTGACTGCGGCACCTCCTGTTGCAAGGCCGCCTATTTCTTTGAACTTATCCCAGCGGCTTACCGGTTGACCTGTAATTTTGGAAATATTATCTTCAGGAGTTAATTTGCCGTATAAACCGAACGTTAAGCCTCTATAAAGACCGTGAGTAAACGTATCGTGACCGTATTTTCTTATTTCATCAGTTATTGTTGAATTGTATAACTGCTGGTAATTGCTTTTGGCACGTGCAACAATATTCTGCTCGCTTTCGCCGGGATATTTTGCTGCAACTGCTGCTATATAATTATTATATGCCTGTTGGATTTGCTGCTGTTCATTTGCAACTATTTTTTCATTAAGTACGGCTGCAGCATTTCTTATTGCTTCATCAACTGCGTTTATCCTCAGGTCATTGCGCCGTTGGTTCTCAACCATCTGCAAATTATAGTCGGATGTGAAATTAAGGTAATCTTTCATATTATTGAAATAATAGTCATAATTCATCCCACCTCCGAATGTCGGCATAAATGGCATCATTCCGTTAAATATGCTGCCGCCCATGAGATCCATATCGTACAGACCGCTTAATCCGACGTAATTTGAATAACTGTTGTACATTGGATACATACCGCTTAGTGCTGCTACATTGTAGTCAGACATAATCCTAACCTCCAAATTGAGTTTTCTAACCTACCTTACTTATATAAAAACTTTTACTCTCTTTAAATTGCGTGATTATTAATTAATGCTTAATATTTCTTAATATATTGCTTAAAAGTTAACAAATTTGCCATACGATGTGCTTAATTGTATTATTTAGGTATGAAAATAACGCTGTACAAATTGTTTTCAATAGTAATACTTCTTGCTATGGCTGTTGTAGTATATTTTAATTTGGGATGGTTTTCCAAACAATATGATAAAATGTGCAGCATGTACTATATACACAAGGGTGACAAGGCTTTTGCCAAGTTGAAAATTCAAAAAGCGATACAGTACTATAATGAGGCGCTAAAGCTTTATCCGGAGCATTACGGTGCGTGGCTTAATCTTGGCAATATTTATGTTGTTTGTGAAGATTACTATTCGGCTGTTGACGCGTACGAGCAGGCGTTTAATTACAACCCCAAAATGATGATTGCCCGTATGAATTACGGAATTGTATCGGCAGAAAAATTAGGCGACTTTGACGGAGCTATTGACCAATATAATGAGATTATAAAAACAAAGCGTCATTTAATATCCATTCCTTTTGTTTACAGTAATAGAAAAAGTTACAAAGAGAATAAGGGTATTGCATATTATAACATGGGGGTTGCGTATAGACAAAAGTCTTTATATTCAGGGGATAATTGGCGTCTTCAGCGCCAGTATCTTGAGAAAGCAATTGAGGCTTATAAAAATGCAGTCAAGATACTAAGGAAGGATTATGACGCACGTTATAATCTTGCATTAGCCTATCATTTGCTGGGTGATTATAATAACGCGGGTCTTACTTATTGTAAGGCAATTCAGATTGCGCCGATGAATTATGAGGCACATTATAACCTTGCGCTTTTATTAAAACATCTTAAATATTATAGGGAATCTCTTGACGAGCTGGAAAAAGCTACAATTTTGATAACAGATAGTCAGGGAAATTCAACAAGGCAAAGATACGTTTTTGATGTTATGAATGATGTGACGAGAACAATTTTGTATGATGAGGAGAAGGATTTGATGATTAATAAAATCAATGACGAAAAATTGTTTCATTCTACCTTGACTTATGTGAACGGCAAGCTCGTTTCATCGGAGGCTTTGGACAAGGCTATCTTGAAGAATTTCAGAACCTGCGGGGCAAAAGAAATATTTTTAGATAGGGACTAACCCTTTACGGCACCCTCGTTTTCGCCGGATATGAAATACTTTTGCATGGCAAGAAAGAATATGATAATAGGTATTGTTGAAATTATTGAACCTGCTGCAATATATCGCCAGTTTGAGCTGAACATTCCTTGTAAATTATTTACGCCAACCGGAAGTGTATAAAGACTTTCTTTAGTCAGCACAATACTCGGCCATAAAAATTCACCCCAGGAGCCTATAAAGGTAAAAATCGCAAGTACGGCAAGCGAAGGCTTCACCATTGGCAGCAGAACTCTCCAAAATACTTGAAAAACATTACATCCGTCTATAATTGCAGCTTCTTCCATTTCTCTTGGAATTCCAAGAAATGCCTGCCGCATTAAAAATATTCCAAAAGCGCTTACCGCAAACGGCATTATTAATCCTGTATATCCGGCAAGGTTATTTACGCTGTCTACCAGGTGAAGTTTTATTGTTATCAGATAGACTGGCAGCATTATTGCCTGAAAGGGTATCATAATAGTTGCAAGTATTGCAAAAAAAGTTATTTTTTTACCGCGAAAATCCATTCTTGCAAGAGGATAGGCCGCAAGTGAGGATAGAATTAGGTTTAAAATGACAGTACCGGCTGCAACTATAACGCTGTTTATAAAATATACCAAAAGGTTTACCCTGTGCCATACCCCGATGTAATTGTCAAATGTGAAGTCTTGAGGTATTATAACCGGCGGGTATGCAAATATGTTTTCTCCGGCTCCTTTCAGCGATGTTGAAATAAGCCAGATAAAAGGAAATATTGATAATATACTTACTGTAATCAGTATTGTGTGTGTTGTAATTTTGCTTAAAAGTTTTTTCATAATTGATATTTTTTCCTTTCAAAGCACAAAATGTTAATTAGTGAAAATATCATAACAATTCCAAGAAGCACTACAGCCATTGCAGAGGCATATCCCAGGTCAAGATTTTCAAATGCTCGTTCATAAATATAATAAACAATTGTTTTACTGGAATTTAAAGGCCCGCCTTTTGTCATTACATAAATTTCAGCAAAAACTTTCATCGCTGAAATTGAGCTTATGGTTACTACAAGCGCAATTGTCGGCATAATTTGTGGAATTGTTACTGTTAAGTGTTTTGTTAAAAAGTTTGCACCGTCTATGTCACACGCTTCGTATAACTCTTTTGGAACACTCATTAACGCCGCAAGATATATTATCATGTAATATCCTATACCTTTCCATATGGTTACAACAATGACAGAATACAGCGCCCACTTAGGATCTGTTAGCCAGCCTATAGAACTAAATCCTAAAGTTATCATAAGGTAGTTTAATATACCTTGATCTGCATAAAGCCATTTAAAAGCAATTGCTGCAACTACTATTGATACAATTACCGGCAGATAAATAAGAATTTTGTATAGCGTTATCCCGCGAATTTTCTGGTTTAATAGTATTGCTAAAAATAGCGGGATAATGGCAAGAATAGGAACTGCTACTATGAGATATAGAAATGTGTTTGCCAGTACTTTGTAAAATATGGGGCTTTTGAATAGCTCAATATAATTATCAAGTCCCGCAAAAGCAGGCGAATAAATATTATTTGTATAGTCCTGAAAGCTTAGTACTATTGTTTGGAAAAATGGTATAAAAAAGAATACTATAAGCAGCAGGCTTGCAGGCAGCAAAAATAAATATGGTGCGTATTTGCCGTAATACTTAAGCATAGATTTATTATAGCACAAATTAATATCCCCGAAAAACTGAAAAAGTGTTGATTTTACCTTATTTAGTTTTGTAAAAAACCTGTCCAAGCGGCTTGAAAGCTGTTATATAAGCGGTTTTACAGGGAATAATAATAGTACCTGAGAGTGTTATACCCCACCCCACTCTATAAACAAAAAGGTATCCTGTTATTTTAATTGATGAGGTAAAGCTATGGATACTATGTTGTTGTGCCCTGAAAAGCGTTTGTTAAGCATCTTTGGGATAGTTATGAACCTTTTTATTGCAGGGATATTTGTGGCTACACAATCTGTATTTATGCCAATTATGGCAAATGATTTGTTTGCAAAAGTTTCTGTGCCTGTTTTGGATACAGGTCAGGCTCAGGTTAAAATTATGCGAGAGATTTCAAGTGAAGTCAAATTAAGGGCTTTTGATGAAGATATCCGGCAAAAGTATCCAAATGCTGTAATCGTTGATGTGGATACCGGCATAAAGCATATTCAAATGACAAATTACTATGACGGCCGTCCCGTAAAGATTAACGTTGTTGAGGTTAATCCAAAAGTTGCAAAAGATTATACGCTCGTACCTGTACTTGCTTCTGATACACTGGCAAATAAAAGGACAATATCGTCAATTGCTGAAAATACTAATTCAATCATTGCTTTAAATGGTACATATTTTAAGCCGCAAACCGGTGTACCGCTCGGTACATTGATGATTAATCAAAAGTTATACACCGGTCCGATTTATGACAGAGTTGCTATGGGAATTTTTGACGACGGTTATGATGTTGCAAGAATACAGCTTAATGCATCTTTTGGCGCCGGTAAAAATATTGTTAAAGTAGATAATATTAATCAGCCGAGAATGCTATCCACATATATTTTAGCTTATACCTCTGACTGGGGAAATATCGCAGCACCCACTCCAAAGTATGGCCTGCAACTTGCAGTTTCGGGTAACAAAATAACGCAAATTTCCACATCGTCACTTCAAATTCCGAAAGATGGTTATGTAATTGCAGGCCCTGCTTCTCTTTTGGATAAATTCAAGGTCGGTGATAAGGTTAAGCTTGATATAACTACTATTCCCGAGTGGAAAAATGTTAAACATATAATAAGCGGCGGCCCGTACCTTGTAAAAAACGGAGAAGTATTTGTTGATATGACTGAACAAAAATTGGCATCAATAGGCGGTAAAAATCCGAGAAGTGCAATTGGTTATACTGCCGATAACAATCTTATTCTTGTTGCTGTTGATGGTAGAGAGGGGCATTCTGTAGGAATGACTCTTATGCAGCTTGCTAATTTTATGAAGTCTGCCGGATGTGTTAATGCAATAAACCTTGACGGGGGCGGCTCTACCGTCATGTATGTTGATGGCAAGGTGGTAAATAACCCGCAGGTTAAAGGTGGTATCCCGCTTTCTAATGCTATTGTTTTAACAAAAAAAGGTTAATCAGCAAATGTTTAGTATCTTCGGACATTCTGGTCAATTATATCTGAAATATATGGAATTCTGCTGTAATGTCCCATGAATGATGTTACAGCCAGATACAAGATTATTGCGTAAACTATCACTTGAATAAGTGAATAGGCGCCTAACAAAGGTGCATTCAATAAAAACGTTGCTTGAGCAACAAGTTTGTTTATAAATGGTATAAAGCTTAATATGTTGAGGATAAATCCCAGAATATAGCATAATAAAAAATACGCAATTGATATAAAAATTGACTGAAATATGTGGTACTGCATAAAAGGTCTTAATTGGGCCTTAGTAAATAAACCAAGAATCAGCCATATAAAACCAGCAAACCCCATTGTAATGTAACTTAATGCTGCAACAATTCGTTCTATCATAAAAGGTTTTGCGTTATATCCGCTCATTATGCAGGTTCCAATTCTCCGTTACGTTTTTTGTCGATATATTCTTCAAGAACATGAGTATATACAAGTCTGTATTCGTCATTTTCAGGTTCAATATTTATTGAAGATCTGTATGAGGCAATTGCTTTTTCTATATCGCCGTCGAGGTAGTGTGCATTTCCTAAGAGCATATAGGTTTCCGGATCATTAGGTACTGCGTGTAAAGCTTCTTTATACATATTCATAGCAAGATCTATGCGGTTGTAGTTTGTATAAAGATTACCCAGAAGCACATAAGCATTCTTTTCTTTAGGATTTAAGTTTATAGCACGCTTGTACATTTCTTCTGCCATATTATATTCTTTAAATTCAGAAAGTGCAATTGCATAACACAGGTAAGTCCGGTAGTTATCCCCTTCCATTGTCAAAGCTTTTTCAAAATAGCTGTAAGCCTGTTCACGTTCTTTCATAAGGGTAAGCGTGTTACCTATACATATGGCAACTATTTTATTATCGGGATTTAAAACAAAAACTCTTTTATAAAGCTCCAGCGCTGTTTCATAATCATAAATTTTGAAACACACATTACCCATATCTATAAGAGCCGTAAGATTCTCAGGATCAAGCGACAGGGCTTTTTCATAATACGCTTTTGATTCAATATAATCTTCAAAATCCGCATACAAAAGAGCAATAGCATTATAGATTTCCGGATTTGTAGAATTCAAATCAATTGCTCTGTTATAGTAAAAAAGTGCCTTCGGGAAATTTTTCCATTCGGCAAAAACATTACCCATATTAAAATATATAAGGAAGTTTTTGGGATTAATTTCAAGGGCGCGGTTATAATAAGAGAGGGACTTTCTAAAATCCTTTTCATAGAACCACATAGTTCCCATACCGACAAGAGCCTGAATATCATCCGGATGAATAGCCAGAAGGCTTTCCAAAACCGACATTACTTTGTCATAATCTTCCTGCTGCATATATAATTGTGCAAGCTTGTGGTAACCATCCGCATTGTGCGGATCTTTAGCCATTTCCATTATGGCATCATTAATTTGTTTATCTAATTCTGTTTTATCCATGCTTTTATTTTATCCTATTTATTTCATTTTGTAAAATTGTATAGAAAAGTTAAGACGTACGTTTTTGCTAATTGCAAACTATATTCTCAAGGCTTAGACTGAATTGTCTTTATACTCGCTATAGTCTTTAGATTCTTCCATCCATACATCTTCCGGAATACTAAACGCGTGGCTCCAGAATTTTTCTATAGCATAAGTTTCGCGTTCATCCTTGTGTAGAATATGGACAATAACATCGCCATAATCCAGAAGGTTCCATCTGTTTTTGAGATCGTTTTCCAGACGTATAGGCATTCTGTCAAAATATTTTTTAATCATTTCCTTAACACTCATCATCAAGGATTTTACCTGTGTCGGAGAATCAGCCGATGCAATTACGAAGTAATCGCCCAGAGAGGAGATATTACTTATGTTAAGGATTGAAATATTGTTTGCCAGTTTATCATCCAGCACTCTTGCTATAACGCATGCCAGTTTTTTTGCATCAATATTTGTCAAAGTTACCTCTTACTGTTCTATCAAATCGACTCTGCGTTTATGTCTGCCGCCTTCAAAACCGGCTTTGAGCCAGACATCAACTATATCCAGAGCGAGATGTTCACCTATAACACGTTCACCCAAACATAGAATATTGGCATTATTGTGAGCCCGTGATACTCTTGCTGAATAGGTATCTCCGCAAAGTGCCGCACGAATTCCGCGGATTTTATTTGCTGCAATTGACATGCCTATTCCTGTTCCGCAAACAAGAATTCCTCTGTCAGCCCTGCCCGACACGACAAGTTCAGCGACATCTCTGGCTGTAATCGGATAGTCGCAGGCCTCGGGTGTATGTGTCCCGACATCTGTATATTCTATATTTCGGGCTTCTAAATACTCGATAATTTTTTGTTTGTATTTAAATCCGCCGTGGTCACTACCTATTGCTACCTTCAAATGATCCATAACTACTCCTTTTATAAACGTATAGGATAATTATACCGATTTTTAGCGGATTTGTAAAGCTTTTAATCTTCCATTAAAAAACCCTCATTAGAGGGTTTTTCATTATGCATATGGTTGCCTGGTGCCGCTATTGGAGCGACCTACCGAATCCATATAATTTTCACTTGTTGGCGTTGTTGGCCTTCTTACCTCTGCGGTTTTCTTTTCATTTTATCTGCGTATTTATCGGCATTGGCTAGAAATTTTTCAAGATCAATCCATTCATTCTCGTCAACTTCAACCTGTATTCTGTTTGTTTCTTCATCAGCTTTCACAGGCAGGTATTCTCCTGTTTCTCTGTTAACAATACTTTTGATGTCGTGGTAAAGTGTTGTTACTATGCCGTCTTTTTGCTGTATTTTATTTTTGCCGTAATTTAATCTGTCGCCGTCAGTACATTCAATTTCATATATATTACCGTCTGCGGCTTGCATCCATGCGTCACCGCTGAACCAACCGGGAGATCTTCCTACAGACCAGTTTCTATTACCGGTAGTTTCGTTCAGATTGCTATCATCCTCCTGAACTGGTGGTGTATCCTTCAGTTCTTCCAAATCGCTACCAGTCCCCGTGCCTTGAGATGAGGCAACAAAACTAGTCCCCGTGCCTTGAGATGTATCAGCAGCGCCAGGCCCTGTTTCTCTCGTGCGTTGAGATGTATCAGCAGCGCCAGACCCTGTTTCTCTCGTGCGTTGAGATGTATCAGCAGCGCCAGGCCCTGTTTCTCTCGTGCCTTGTGATGCAGCACTATCATCCTCGGACGCTTCTGGTGCAGTACCGGCATTTATGCCTAGTTGAGCATAAGCTGCAGTTATATCTCGGAAAATATATGTGTTATCGTTAAAGGTTAATTCGTATTGTGCAAAATTTTCGCCATCTTCCTCTATTACCACAATACTTGCACCTTTTTCTTTTACTTTGGGATTAGCATTGAACTTTTCAGCTTCTTCACGAACTTCCATAAGCCGTCCCTGTCTCTCCGCAGCAAGTCTAGTAGCTGCAAGTTCCTCTGTCTCCGGATTTTGGCTTGCTGGTTTTTGTCCGCCGAGTTTTTCAAGCATATCTTCA
>CAYYAG010000043.1:0-11168 GCA_964470005.1 uncultured Muribaculaceae bacterium | reverse complement strand
GCCATAGATTATCCAAGAAATTTAAGATACCCTGATTTGGAATATTGCGGATTGATGGATTACGGTTCAACGATATTTAACGCGGCCCATTTTGCAACATATACTCATCCGAAACGTATATATTTAGTTGGATGTGATTGCTCAAATACTGGACATTTTGATAACTCACCTCCGTACAATGAATTAAGGGTAGATATTATTATAAATGGTTGGAATTTATTTAAGGAATATTGTTCTTGGTATTATCCGGATATAGAAATTATATCTATTAATCCTGTTGGGTTAAAGGGAGTATTTAAGGATGTATATACACAAAAATATGTTAATGATCATCCTGAATTGTTGGAAGAAGATATAGAGGTTTTAGATGACGAAATTATAAATAATATAAAAAATAATAAAGAAGGGGAAAAAGAGATATGTCTAAACCATTAGTAATAGCAGAAATAGGATGTAATCACAAAGGTGATATGGCAATTGCTCATAAAATGATTAAGCTTTTAGGAACATTCAAACTATTAAATGAAAATTCATATATTGATATCGTAAAATTTCAAAAAAGAACTAATAAAGAACTTTTAACACCGGAAGAATACAATGCTCCTCATCCAAATCCAGCTAACAGTTATGGAGAAACATACGGCCAACATAGAGAATTCTTAGAATTTGATTTGGATCAACATAGACAGTTAAAAAAATGGTGCGAAGAAGAAGGGCTTATTTATTCTACTTCAACTTGGGATTTAACAGCTGCAAAAGAAATTGTTTCATTAAATCCAAAATTAATAAAAGTTCCTTCTGCAAGTAATTTAAATTTTGAGATGCTTGCTGAATTAAGAGATAATTATTCAGGAGAAGTTCATTTATCTTTTGGAATGTCAACTCATGAAGAAGAACAAAAAATAATTAACTTTTTTAAAGCTAAAAACAGAGCAAAGGATTTGGTAATATATGCTTGTACATCTGGATATCCTGTGCCGTTTGAGGATGTTTGTCTTAGAGAAATTACAAGACTTAAAGAAATGTATGGAAATGACGTAAAAGCTATTGGATTTTCCGGTCATCATTTAGGGATTGCAGTTGATATTGCAGCATTGGCTCTTGGTGCTACATATTTTGAAAGACATTTTACTTTGGATAGAACATGGAAAGGTACAGATCATGCTGCAAGTCTAGAACCACAAGGCCTTCAAAAATTATCGCGTGATTTAAGACAAACATATTTAGCCCTTCAATATAAACCAAAAGAAATTTTGGATATTGAAGAAGTTCAACGTAAAAAATTAAAACGCAATTTAGTTGGAGTATAACAATGGAAAATATTGCATTTATACCAGTTAGGGGTGGAAGTAAGTCAATTCCTCTAAAAAATATAAAAATTTTAGCAGGAATGCCCTTGGTGTACTGGACTGCAAATGCGGCTAATGAGGCTATATGTATAGATAAGGTCATTATTGCAACAGACAGTGAAAAAATTAAAGAAACGGTAAAAGAGTTAAATTTATCAAAAGTTGAAATATTTGACAGAGATAAACAAAATGCTCAAGATACATCTTCAACGGAAAGTGTAATGCTAGAGTATATAAGATATGCAAATCTTAATCCGGAAGATTGTTTTTTCCTTATTCAAGCAACATCTCCATTGTTGAAGGCAAAACATATTGATGCAATGTATCAGAAATTTATATCAGAAGAAGCTGATTCGGCTTTATCTTGTGTAAGAAATAAAAGATTCTTTTGGTCAGAAGATGGAAAATCATTAAATTATGATTATAAAAGTCGTCCAAGACGTCAGGATTTTAATGGCTGTATGATGGAAAACGGAGCTTGTTACATAAATTCTGTCAAAAATATTTTAAAGGATAAAAACAGGTTGTCCGGAAAAATTTCTGTCTATGAAATGCCTGAATATACTGCCGTAGAAATTGATGAATCTGACGATTTTTTGTTAGTCGAAAAATTGATGGAGAAACATAAAAATGACTAAGATAAAACTGTTTGCAACAGACGTTGACGGGACAATGACTGATGCCTGTATGTATTATGCAGAAAACGGTATTGAACTGAAAAAATTTAATTTTCGTGATGGTATGGGATTTAAGTTGTTGCGAGATGCCGGAATAAAAACTGCTATAATTACATCTGAAGATACTCAAATTGTAAAGAAAAGATCTGAAAAATTAAAGGTCGATTATCTTTCTATGGGTACATGGAAAAAACTTGAGTTTGTTCAAAATATTTGTAAGGATTTAAATATATCATTAAATGAAGTTGCATATATAGGTGATGATATAAATGATATTGAATTATTAAAATCAGTTGGATGTAAGGCTTGTCCACATGATGCAGTATCCAAGGTAAAGGAAATTGATAATATAACTGTATTGCAGCATAAAGGTGGAGAAGGAGCTGTTAGGGAGTTCATTGAATTAATATTACAAATGAATGAATTGGCAGACAAATAGTAACAATAAAGTTTAAGCTATTATTAATATTTAAGAAAGAGAGTCGTTAAATTTTATGATAACGGATTTGAAGTTATTGTCAATTTGTATTCCAACATACAATGGTGGAAAATATATTCAAAATAACATTGATATTATTTAAGCAAATAAAGAATTTTAATTTGTCAGGAGTGGAAATTGTTGTTTTTGATAATTGTTCAACAGACAATATTCCTGATATAATCAAATATAATCGCAATGACAAAAATCTTGGGCATGATCGAAATGTTATGAAATGCTTTGAAATTGCCCAAGGAAAATTTATTCATTTATTTGGGGATGATGATTACTATTCTCCTAATGGGTTAAAACGATAATATGATGTTCTAGTAAATAATGAATCCTTATCTGTACTTGTTTTATCAAACTACTATTTAAGAGATGATTATTATGGATTAGTTGTATCCAAAAAATCGTTAAATTAAAAAGTTATCGCGTTTGCATATTTTTTAGCCACCCTTAAAACTCATAATTTCGACTTAAAAAATTTTATTGTTGTAATTGATGACCCGGTGAGTAGTTTAGCCCAACAATATTTGTATAATTTAATTAACTTAATAACAAAGTTTTATGTAATATTTATGGACTTGTATGTAATTTTATGTGGTTTTTTCGGGTTTCACGGAATATACAAAAGTGGTTCAAATGCAAGTATAGTAAGAAAAATCAGTCAAACTGCAAAAACGCACTGATAAGGGTGAGGTCGGTGGTTTGAGTTCACTGCGGCCCAGATAAAAAGAGGATAGGATTTTTCCTAATCCTTTTTTATTTTTTGTATTTGTCAAAAAAGTCTTTATTTATAAAAGATAAGGAACTGAGATTATTTTGATAGACATAATTTTACGGTTAATTTTACGTAAATGCATAAAGAAATATTTAAATTAATGGATAGATTTGTCGGTATATAGGGGCTCTTTATCCAGTATTTGCTGACAAAAGCTTGTCCAAGAATACTTTAGGGAAATGCTATGGGCATTTGTACTTAAACTTTTATAATGTTCAAAATCGTTATAATATATATTCAATAACTTTATTATCTTGTTTACTAAATCAAAAAAAGAATTGCGTCTAAAAATAAAACCGTTCATGGAGCTAATTATTTCAGAACATCCGCTAGTATTTGAAACAAGTACAGGTTTGCCGTACGACATTGCCTCAAGTGCTACAAGACCAAATGTCTCATTTTTTGAGGGTAGAATTAAATAATCAATGTTTTTATAAAAATTGCTCATATCCTTTTGTTTTGGCAAAACTAAAATATCTTTTTTAAATCCGCAAATGAAAACAAGAGTCCTCAGCAAAATATCATACTTATATTTTGGTGCAATTATCAAAATTTTAAATTTTTTGCGTGATATGAGTTTGGCAAATCCTGCTGCCGCTAAAAATAAATGCCCTCCCTTATTGATTGCACTATTGGCAACAATTCCAAATGTAGGGCAGTCTTTTTGTATAACTTCGGGTAATTTTGTATAAACTTGTTTACAACCCGGATAGACTACTTTTATTTGTGATAATGGAATTCCGAAATTTTTGGAATAATCATCTTTAATTTTGTAGGAAACCGCTATAAAATTGTCGGTTTCAGTTAAATTATTATAGAGTGCTTCATTTTCTTTGATTTTTTTACATAAAAATACATATTTAATAATTTCAATTAAAATATGTTCCTTTTTTAACCTGTGTCCTATGCTATGAACTTGTATTAATCTGTTTCGGAAAATGTTTCCCGGACTTATTGTTATAATTTTGTCATAACTCCGGTTATCAAGATAGCAGGTGAGTTTATCGCAAGTATAATCTGGTATAAGTTCATTGATATCTATAACTTTTGTATTTTTTAATTCCGCTAATTCCTGTGATTTCATAAAGGTATAAATATCAATATTACAATTAAATTCGTTTATGAGTGTTCTGTATAAATTTTGAGCAACTACTGCGCCTCCGCCATGTGTCGCTCCCGGGTTTTTAATTATGAGATCGTTACTATTATGAATTATTAATGCTATTGTTTTACAATTATTATTCAAATTTATACCATTCTATAATTTAATATACTTTGCGTCTATTATATGAATTGTAGTATATCGTTTTGAATTTGTCAATAATATAAAATGATTTAATGGAGCAAAATGAATTTTTAAAATTGGGGTATAAGATAAAATATGAACGGGTAAAAAGAAAAATTTCCCAATTGGATTTGTCTTTAAAAACAGGACTGACAACAAGAACAATAAGCCGAATAGAATGCGGTACAATTGATCCGAAATATTCCACTTTGGTAAAGATATCCCGGGCATTAGGTATAGAGATTAAAGAGCTATTGGATTTTACTTTATAATTATGGTCAGATTTGAAAAAGTTGAAGATATAAAAGCACTTGCGGCATTGGCATCAGATATTTGGCATGAATATTGGGTTGCAATTTTGCAGCCGGAGCAGATTGATTATATGGTTGAGAAATTTCAATCTGAAAGAGCGATAACAAATCAAATCAATAACGAAAATTATGAATATTATTTTATAATTAATGACGATAAAAATGTTGGATATTTTGGGATTTCGTATAAAAAAGATTATCTTTTTTTATCAAAATTGTATATAAGCAAGGAGTTTAGACATAAGGGTCTTGGTACAAAAGCTTTTGAAAAGATAAAAGAAATTGTATATGAAACAGGATATCAAAAAATTATTCTGACAGTAAACAAGTACAATACAAATACAATAAAAGCCTATGAAAAATGGGGATTAAAGACAATAGATTCTGTGGTGTCAGATATCGGCAGCGGTTTTGTTATGGATGATTTTATAATGGAATATTCGTGTTAGAATACTTGTATGGAAAAGAGAGTTTTCACGGAAAACGTAAAAGTAAGATATTCCGAAATAGATTTTGATTTAGTGTTGAAGCCGTCTGTTCTTTTGCATTTTTTACAGGATATAGCAAGTGATAATGCTGAAAATCTTGGCTTTGGTTATTCATATATAACCAAGAAAAATCTGGCATGGTTTTTATTAAAGTATAGAATGGAGTTTGAGGATTATCCGGAAAAAGTATATGATATGAGGATTACTACAGAGCCGCGCGGGTATAACAAGCTTTTTGCGTTCCGTAATTTTGGAATTTATAACGGAGAAAAACTTTTGGGCAGGGTTTCAAGTACCTGGGCGCTTGTGGATGTTGTTTCTAAAAATCTTATTCCAATAGCAGACGCATTTGATAATAATCCTTATATGCCGCCTTATATAAAACGTGAGGATGATCTTGCGTTTGAAAAAATCAGACCTCTGGAACAGGTCAATATAGAAAAAGTTTTTGAGATAAGATATGACGATATAGATGTTAATAAGCATGCAAACAATGCGAATTATATTGTTTGGGCTTTTGAGCCGCTGGATTTTCAATTCAGAAGCACTAAAAAGCTTAAGTCACTTGATATGATATTCAAAAAAGAAATCAAATACGGTGAAAAAGTCCTGTCGCGGGTTGAGATTCAAAATGATAAGACAAATCATCTGCTGATGAATGCCGGAACGGGTGAAGATTTGTGCCTGGTTACAGCTTTGTGGACAGATAAGTAGCAAAAATTATTTTTTGGTGTTTTGGTAATATTACTTAAAATAAACTTGTAGATGATGCCCCAAAGATTTATAATATTCATGCTCGATAAAACAGAAAGGATTAAGAATAATGGTTTTAGAAATGACATTTCCGCAGTTGGAACGCGCGATTAATCCTACTCATGATATTAAATTGTTTGCAGGGCGTGCCAACTCTAAGCTTGCGCAGGAAATAGCCGATTACCTGGGTACGACAATAGGACCTATGGTAATAAAGAATTTTGCAGACGGTGAAATATATGTACAGGTTAAAGAAAGTGTGCGCGGGGATGATGTTTTTATTATTCAGCCGTTATGTAATCCTGTAAATGAGAATTTAATGGAATTATTGATTATAATTGATGCATTTAAACGTGCCAGTGCAAAGACAATTACGGCGGTAATTCCTTATTACGGTTATGCAAGACAGGACAGAAAAACCTCAGGCCGTGAAGCCATTACCGCTAAACTTGTTGCTGATTTGTTGACGACGGCCGGTGCAGACAGGGTTCTTGCAATGGATTTGCATACAGGCCAAATTCAGGGTTTCTTTAATATTCTTGTGGATCATATTTTTGCAACGCCGATTCTGGTAAATTATATTAAAAGTTTGAATATAAATCCCGATGATATGGTTGCTGTAAGCCCGGATACAGGCGGTGTTCAAAGAACAAGACATTTTGCAAAACAAATTGGCTGCTCACTGGCAATAATTGATAAGCGCCGGGATAAACATAATGAAGCAATTGCATCACATGTTATAGGCGACGTAAAAGGAAAAGTTTGCGTAATGTTTGATGATATTATTGATACGGCCGGAACAATATGTGAAGCTTCAAAACTTCTTGTAAGAGAGGGTGCAAAAGAGGTTTATGTATGTGCTGCGCATCCGGTATTTTCAGGCCCTGCGATTGAAAGACTTGCGAATGCCCCGATTAAGGAATGTGTTGTTACCAATACAATTCCTCTTGATATGGATAAAATGCCTCCGAATATTAAACAGCTTTCGGTTGCATCCCTTTTGGGGCAGGCTATTTCAAGAATTCATGATGATGAGTCCGTAAGTTCATTATTCGGTTTTGAAAAAGATATTCAGGTTTCATAATTTTCTACATTAAACGTACGAAATTTTAATAAGAGTTAAAAGTTTGTAAAAACGGTTACCGATAAAAGGAATATGATATGAAAAACTTCGGTTTTTCATACCTCCTCCCCAAGTCTGGTAGCCGTTCTTATTAAAGACGGCTTTTTTTTATTAATTTTACAATTATCAAAAATCAAGTTATACCAGCCCAAAAGGAGTTACATATGAAGAAGGTAATATACAACCATGATAGTGTGACTATTTTACTTTCACGTTTTAAATAGATTAAGGATGATAATCCAATCAGTTATTACAATAAATAATCATTAAAGGTTTTGATATTAACTTTATAACCGCAGCCTTCATGGAGTTTGCCGGGATAAAAAATTCTTTTAGCCGGATATTTTCGGCACATACGCGGGCGATGTTTGTAATCGGAACAGAGTCCTTCTGGTGTTACAAGTTTGCAAGCAAATATAAAGTTGCCTTCTTCGTCTTTTCCTTTTATATAGAATCTTTTATATGTCGGGAAAAGAAATTGCATTATCTTGAATTCTTTTTCGGTGTAAGTATCAACGCTATACATATAATTACAACACTTACCGCATTTTTTGCATTCACCTGTTATCTCATAACTTACGCGTTCAGGGACAAAATTTGATAAGAACTCATTTATTATAACTTGTATAAAGTCAATTATTTTTTTCATATATTGTCTATACATATTAACATGCTATAATAAAATTGCAAAAGAGGGAAATATGGCAAAAAAAAGCAAAAAACGTGTATCTGATAAAGAAATTGCAAAAAGAAATATTAAAAAGAAAAAAAAGGATAATGAGTTCGTATCCAATTTGAAATTTTTGTGCATAATAGGTGCTGCGTTTATTCTTGCGGGTTTTGCATCGCTGCAGTTATATCTCTCATCTCAGCCTCCGATAAAAAATTTAGAACAATTTAAGCCGAATATAGTTACAAAATTTTATTCAAGTGATGGGGAAATTATAAAAACCTTTACTGCATATACTTTTTCAAAAGTCGAATTAAAGGATGTTCCTGAGGAGTTAAAAGAAGCCATTATTGCGACAGAAGATAAAAATTTCTATCGTCATGGCGGTTATGATATTCTGGGTCTTGTACGCTCAACCGTTCAAAATGTTTTGGCAAGAAGAGTTGTTCAAGGTGCCAGCACTATTACCCAGCAGCTTGCGAGAATACTTTTTCTCTCAAACGAAAAAACATTCACAAGAAAAATAAAAGAACTTGTAATAGCAGCCCGTATTGAAAAAACAATTTCAAAAGATCAAATTTTGGAAATGTACTTGAATAACGTATATTTAGGGTCAGGTGCATATGGTGTTGAAGGTGCTGCCAAAATATATTTTAATAAGCATATAAAAGATTGTACACTGCCCGAGCTTGCATTAATTGCAGGCCTGCCTCAGGCTCCGTCGGTTTATTCGCCGTATAATAATTTGGATTTGGCCATAAAAAGACGTAATCAGGTTTTAACCCGTATGTATAAAATGCGTTATATTACAAAAGACGAGTATGAAAAAGCAAAAGAGGCAAAAGTTGTTTTAAATGATATGCCTCAATTCTATACAACCAACAAAGCTCCATACTTTTGTGATTACGTAATGAAAGAACTTGAAAAACTCGGCTTTGATGAAACAGAAATCATACATGGAGGCTATAAAGTAATTACAACGCTTGATTCAAAAGCTCAAAATGCAGCAAATGAAGCTGTTATAAGGGATTTGAAAAATTGGGGGTTAAATGGTGATGCCAAACAGGCAGCAGTATTTTCATTTGATCCTACAAGCGGTAAAATATTGGTTTATGTCGGGGGTAAGGATTATACAAAAAGTCAATATGACAGGGTAACGCAGGCGATAAGACCTCCCGGTTCTGCGTTTAAACCTTTTGTATATGCAGCAGCGCTGGAAAAAGGAATAAGCCCGAATGATTTTATTGATGATATGCCTGTTACAATAGGGGGCTGGTCACCAAGAAACTACGGAAATAAATATAGAGGACCAATTCCTGTTTATAGCGCTTTAATGGTTTCATCAAATGTGTGTGCAGCACGAGTTATACAGGCGGTAGGTGTTCGTTCGGTTATTCAAATAGCAAGAGTACTGGGTATAGAAACTCCTTTGGAATATGATTATACTATTGCACTCGGGTCAAATGGGGTTAAATTATTTGAATTTACAAGAGCATACGGCGCATTTGCAAACGGTGGCTATGTTGTTCAACCTTATGCAATTGAAAGGGTTGAAACATCCCGAGGAAAAGTTGTTTACAAGGCTTCTAAAACAAAAATAACTCATCAACTTAGTTTAAAAACAGCAGCTACAATGACAGCAATGCTCAGAACAGTAGTTACAAACGGTACAGGCGCCGCGGCAAATATAGGTAAACCGGCAGCAGGAAAGACAGGAACGACAGATGATAATAAAGATGCTTATTTTGTAGGCTATACTCCGAATATTGTAACCGGTGTCTGGGTTGGGAGTGATGACAACACGGTTATGAGCAGAGCTATCCAAGGCGGTACTGTTCCTGCTATTATTTGGAAAGATGTTATGAAGGTTGCAACTGAGCCTTATGGCAAGCTTGATTTTAATTATCCTGAAGTTGTACTTAAACCTTTTAAGCTTGACCCTGCCAATGTAAAAATTATAAAACAGGGTGAAGAAGAAGAAACTGAAGAAGGTGAACCAGAGGAAAACACCACAACCGGAAGCGAGAAGAAATTACTTAATCCAAAAGACGTTATAAATAGTGTGAGATCAAGTATTAATCCGCAAGGAGTTACGACTCAGCCTGTGCAGATGCCTAAATTACCCCCACCGACTCCTCAAGTGATAAACACAACACCTGTTCAGCAGCAGCCAGTGCAGACTCCTGCTCCGTCACCGTTACCAATGGCAATCCCGGAGAGCTTACGTTGATGGCAAGACATGTCGGTGTTGATGAATCAGGAAAAGGTGATTTTTTTGGCCCGCTTTGTATAGCAGGTGTGCTCGTTGATGAAAAATCAGAAAAACTTTTTTTGGATTTGGGAATAAAAGACAGTAAAAAAATTTCTGATAAAAAAATTCTTGAACTTGAAAAAACAATTCGTACAAATGCTGTTCATTCCGTTGTAGCTATTTCCAACGGCAGGTATAATGAGCTTTATGCCAAAATAAAAAATTTGAACAAGCTTCTTGCCTGGGGGCATGCAAGAGTTATTGAAAATATTTGCGAAAGTAATAAATGTGACTATGTCCTGTCAGACAAGTTCGGAGATGAAAGTCTTATAAAATCCGCATTAATGAAAAATGGCAGAAATGTTGAACTAAGACAAATGGTAAGAGCAGAAAGCGATATTGCCGTCGCTGCAGCATCAATTTTGGCACGTGCAACTTATGTCCGTAAAATGGCAGAAATGGAACAGAGTTATGGAATAAAATTCCCTAAAGGCTGCGCTCAACAAGTTAAAGATGCAGCAAAGGATTTTATTACCAAATACGGTAGGGATAAGCTCAAAGAAGTCTGTAAAACACATTTTAAGACTTTCAATGAAGTGTAATATCTATCAAAATATTAAAGTGATTTTAGGTATTTCAAGACTTATAAATCCTGTTTAACAAAATGTAAAGATAAATGGTTTTTTACAACTCAGTATTGTCTGGAACTATAGATGGAAGACCGGTCAATCTTATTATGGGTGGCGATAGAAGGTCAACTTTATCAAAATGACAGAGATTTGGTTCTTAAAATAATTTCTAGTTGATAAACAAACTTACCGTGAAGCAAATCATGTGGTCATTGTGTAAGTTTAATTATATGGAGAATTAATTATAGAAAAGTCACTAAGAATTGGTAACAGATATATTTCAATCATCTTTTGTAAATAATTAAATTTTTCTGATACAATACATGTATGTTTACTGGTATTGTAGAAGAAACAGGAGTTTTAAAAAGTA
>CAYYAG010000042.1:0-11309 GCA_964470005.1 uncultured Muribaculaceae bacterium | reverse complement strand
TTTATCGAAGCCAAGCGTTTTTTTTATACCTTCTATTAATTCTGTCTCTGTTAGCTTAACACCCTCTACTTTCCCTTCTCCAAGATATTCTTCTTGTTTCAGGAAGTTTGTAACTTCCTGATTAAATGATCCATTGATTATATGATAACCTGTTGCGTTATGACGGCTCACACGACCCCCAACATGATTATAACTTAAAGTTATTCTAAAATTCAAATCATATATATTAGTTATTGTTGGCTCAAACTCTTTTATAATAACATTTTCATAAATTGTCCGACCTATTCTAAAAACTACCGTTTTTTTTAAATTTATTGCGTCCTGCAATTTGTTTAAAAAGTCACCAATACTCCACATCTCCGCTGTTTTATTATAAACATGGGCTTTTAGTTTTAGCGTTATCTCACCCCATTGCTTTATATAATCCCGTATATCAACACCTTCTGAAGTTGGGTGTTCTGCAACACTACTCTCATATTTCGAATTAAATTCTTCTATAACATCTATGGGGATTTCTTCACCATATTTTTCAATCTCAGAATCATTAGAGAATGTCTCTGTTAGCACTGACAATGTAGTACTAAATCCATTCAAGAAGTTCGACGCATTTAGGTTTCCTGATCTTGCTGCTGTTTTCATCTGGCTTATACTGTTATACCCCATTTGTTCAAGCATTCCGTTAAAGGCCGGAGCATACGTATTAAACAATGTATCCAAAACCGTTTGGCTCGTTATTGCCTCTCCTCTTATAATTTTACTGACTGCACTTGTTACATATCTCCGTGTTATTTCACTATTAGCCATTATTGTCATATCCTTTGACAAATCCTTTAAATTATAATCCTTGGATGATAGCTTTGCAGCCATTAACGCCTCGATTAATGAACTTTGTATTTTCGAACTTTCTGTATCGTCTGCTGTTATTAACTTTAGTTCGTCCTGTGGTATGTACAACGCTGAGTAATAAGCCATTTTATAATTTTCCTTTCTTTTTCAGGTTATATTTTGAACTTTTATACTTGAATTTTACAAATAACTTATATCAATATAAAGATTTTTACCCTCGTCTGGAATGTATTCTTTAATGTCTTCAAATTCAAATACCATACTGACTTCTTTCCTAAACATCTGATTTGTTTCTGCGAAAGAACTTAAATCCCTCACAGACCCTGCCAATAACTCATTTACCGCTATGCCTTCTGCCGCAAGCAGCGCATGAGTTGTATCTGTATCTATAAAAAGCTGTTCCGTATAATCAATAATCTCATCCGATTCTTTTTCAGCATCACAAGGATTTTCATATAGCGAGTAAACAGAAAAAATAACTTCTATTCTATACTGCGCCCTGATGCAAGTCTTCCCATCAAAACTAAAAGTCTCAAAGCGCTTGTTAATCCGCTCCCTATCTCCTGTCTTCAGCACCATATACGGGTATGATGGCACATCCGCCCTTAACCTCTCTCTAAAAATCTTTCCCTCAAGCTCCGGAAATTTTTCAACCATCTTTTCATTAAAAATTTCAAAAAGCTTTGTCTTAAATTCATATGTTTTCATCTATCTTCACCAAATACCCTTTGTAATAACGTAAGCCTACGGCCTGCCAAAACTCGACCTCACGTATCTCAAACCGGTTACCCTCAATATCAATCCTGTCTGAAGGAATAAGTTTTTGTTCACTGTAAAAAACTCCGGTTATTCCGTATTTATTGCCGGCCTCCGTACCAATAAGCGTTTCTGCCGGTTCATAATAACCTAATACATTTTTGTCAAAATTCCACTCGGCTATACTCGCTCCGCTCGACTTGTCAATTTTGACATCTCTTTTATATAATGAATACCTTTTGTTTGAAAAATAATTGATAATAGACACTTGTACTATTCCTTTTTTTATAATTTTATGTTATAATATAAAAATGCGGGAAATATTATTAATATTGTTTTTAATAACTTGCTGGATATTCTTTATTGAGCCGCAGTTGCTGCAGACAACAATTTACAATGTAGAAATGGAACAACTGGCAGGAAAAAAAGCAATTCTTGCCGGAGATTTTCATTTTACAAGCAAAAAACGCGTTAAACAGGTTGTAAAAAAAATCAACGAGCAACAAGCCGATTATATCTTTTACATAGGCGATTACACCGAAAAAATTCCACCCAACTATGTCATAGATGAACTTTCGAAGGTTAATGCACCTGTTTACTCTGTTTTAGGCAATCACGACAGCGCAAAAGATTTCGCAAAACTTCCAAACCTGCTTAATAACAGAAATATTAGTACTGACGGTGTTACAATTGCAGGGATAACTTATTTCAACCCGGATATTTCAAAAGCACTTGAAAATGCAAAAGGCCCAATAATTCTTCTGAGCCATAATCCGGATGTGTACCCGAACAAAGTACCTGAACGAGTTAAGCTTATACTAAGTGGCCATACACACGGCGGACAAATAACACTCTTTGGCAAACCTTTTATTACCACATCAAAATACAGATACGGTAAAGGATTTATCAATAACAGGCTGATAATTACGGGGGGAACCGGAACAATTATTATCCCGGCAAGACTTTTTAACCCTCCCGAAATTACCGTAATAAAGTTCACTTCAAAATGAACTACTTGCCTATATTTTTAATCCGCTCAGATCTATTTTTCACAAAATCCGAATAAAGCATTCTTAAAAGCTCAGGCCTGCCTAGCATAGGATATTTCAAACCATATTGAATACCCAATGAATTATTATAAAGGTCAATTTCCATATCATCCAGGCCGGACAAGCCAAAAAGCTCATTTAATCCGCCTAAAATCCGAGTAATCTTTTCGCCTCTTAGCTGCGTAAAAACTGCAGCAGCATACTGATGCCTTATATCATTTGAATAAAGCTTTGGAGAATTTGAGACACTTCTCAGATAGTCCCCGACTTCCTGTTCCAAAAGTTTCACAAATTCATTGTCAGATATAAGCTCTTTTATGCCGTACAATCCTAATAAGTCTCCTCAAAGTATGAATTCTCAATATCAAAGCCTTTTTTCAGCAAACCTGATAAAAGAAGCTTGGTTTCAGAATAAAGTTCAAAATCAGCACTGTCAGAAAACGTTATGCTAGCAGAACCCAATGAAATGGATTTTATATTAGGATTTTTTTCATAGTTATCCGTAAACAGCCCATAAACTTGCTCACAGACAGCAGCTTTAACCCGATAAAGAACCTCATATTTCTTCCCGCGGATAATTCTGGGGAAAGACATCTCCTGTTTTGGATCTGCCTTTCTTCCCAAAAAGGGTTGTATATCTATATGTCTTGATGCCGTTATTAAGGCTTTTTCCTTATCTTCTTCTTCCAATTCGCCCCAAAAATCAGCACCGAGCTTTCCATTAAAATATTCCTCAGCTTCATCTAAAGTTACGTATGAATTTTTATATATTTCTAACATTTTCTACCTCTAAAAAAACAGGCAGGGCAAGCCCTGCCATCACCCAAAAGGGGGTATATATGGAGTTAATATTTAGTCAGCTTTTGGAGCTAAAATAGCAAACGGATACCCGCTTGAACCTTTGCGAGTAACAGGATTTGCAATTTGTACTCCTAATCTCATAACAACACGCAATGCCACCATATCCTGCTGGGCAAGGTTGTATGCAATTGTACCATCGGTATTCTGGATGACAGCCTCTGTCAAAAGCTTATAGGTTACATCCTGTCTGATTGAGTAAACAGCCTTTGAGAAATCACCGCAAACCATTAACGCTTTTTCAGTATCAAATACACCATTATTGTCATAGGCTATAGGTCTGCCGACAAGGCTTGATGCAGTATTTGTAATTAGAGATGAATTATATAAAAGATTATTATTCTTATCCCTTAAATCTCTCAAATAAGCTTCAAACGTAGCGTCCGCATAAAAACCATTCACCACAAATCCTGATTTCTCAACTAACGACATCATACCGCTCACGCCTATAATATCAGCTGCAACATCGGTATTAGTACCGAGGGTTATAATTTGAGATTTTTCGTTTGCACTTTCATAAATTGATGTTGGCCAACTTTCAGGTTTATTTGTACCAAAAAGTATTGCTTTATCAATAGCAATTCCCATTGCCTCAACAATTTGAGGTTTAATTTCTTCCCAAATATCAAAAGATGAATCGTCCAGAACAGCTTCCGGAATTGGAACAATTACAGCCAATTCTTCGGCAGTAAGGGTTAATTTATCCCATTCGGCTTTTGTAGTCTTTTTCTGTGCGGTATCACCTGATAAGAAATAAGCATCCGGCAAAGCGTTTTGGACCGGTAATGTTTTTTGCTTTGAAGGCATATTAGGCAGTCTCCGCATCAATGGTAAAAGTTTTGAGGATTGCGGGGTTTCTTTAATAATATCTTTGGATATTTCTAATGGTATTAGGGCATCTGCTCCGGTTCTGTCAATTAAATTTACATCAGTAGTCATGTTTTTTCCTTTCTTATAATTTGTAATATCAAGTTATCTGCCTGCAGCCTGGCGAATAAAAGAGTTCATCAGCTCAGACGGGCTTAAGTTATTTATCTGTGATGGCTTAAAAGCGCCTCCATGATCTTGTTTATTGAACAAAATTTCATTATCACGCTTGTATTCTTCTATCCAGGCTTGAATATCTTCACAGTCATCCGGAATAATATTTGCAACCAGGTCAGATTTAATACATCCTGCTTTATCCAAAAGCATCTGACATTTAACAAACCTATTTTCTTTTTTAGCGGTTGTTAGTTCTTCCTGCAAGGATTTTAGCTGATCTTCAGCAATTTGCTTTTCAGCAGAATGATTTTTTGCACTAATTCTGTATTTTGCAGCTTCTTTTCGAAGATCGGCTATCTGGTTTTTCAAAGCTTCAAGCTCAGAATCAGCACCCGGCTGATTAAATTCTTTTTCCATAGTTTATTCTCCCCATATAACTTCTACATTCACATCTTTATATCCTGAAAAAGCAAGAGCACATTTTACGGCTTTTATAATTGCGTTATTCAAGGAAACCGTTCTTATATCGACGACTTTAGCCATAGCGGACGTAAATATTTGTTTTAAGCTTTCACCGGACATGTTTGAATCAATATTCAAGCCATATGCTTGCGGAGGTGTTTTAGAAAGCATATAAAACAACTGCAGCAACGTATCTATATGAGATTTAATAGCATCTGCCTGTAAATCAGCCGTAATATATTCAGGCTTGGCACCATCACGTCCTATCGTTATAAAATCTGAATTTGGGAAGTGACGTTCACCTGTCATAGGATTCATTTCAGTATTTTCAATACTGCCTGCAAGTTTTGGATTAGCATGACGATTTATTATCTTTGAATTCTGTGACACTGTCAGCATTATTTCTTCAATAATGCTTTCACAGGATTTGTAATCGCTTTCTCCGTAATAAGTATCACTTTCTGTCGTATTTTTCACATGAAAAAGTACAAAGTCATTCCATTTAGAAGAAAAGTTATCTACAGGTTTTACACCAAACAGTTCTATATCATTTACTGGACACAAAAGCCTGCCATTTGAAATTTCCCAAATCTCATTTTCTACAAAACCTTTATGAATTTTTTCAATATGTTTGTATATTTTGCCGTCTTTCAAAATATCATAAAACAAGATATGCCCTGCAAGATCATTCAGGTTACCGTTATTAAACACCGGAAACCAGCAGTCAGGACATACCGAAAATATTTTCACATCATTATTAACACAGGCAACTTTCAATAACGCATCGCCAAAACGTGAATTATCAATAGCTACCTCTTTTAACACAGAAATAAAATTATTTTCCGTATTAATTTTTTTCCAGACCTCAAGCGCTTTTTCATCTACCTTAATTTCAAAATTGTTATTTGTAACCAAAAATTTATAAAAATCGGTAAGAGCTTTAAAAAGGTTAACCTCAATAAGGCTCTGGGCTGTAGTGTTAACCAGAGGATAACGCTGCCTTATTTTCCTTAATACATGCGCAAAAGGCTTTGCAAAATTACTTCTGTATAAATCTCTGTAACGGGCGTAATTGCGAAGGCGCTCTATTTCATCCGCACTCCATTTAAGATTTTTGAAATTCTCATTTATTTCAAAAGTTGTAAGCATAAATTTCCTCCCTTAACGGTTTTCCGTAAGATATATATAAAGTCCGTATCTCAATGCATCCATACAGTCGTCATTAACTTTTAATGGAATATCATCGGAACCGTAACTATACAGCTCAAATTCTTCAAGTGTATGAACACATTTTTGAGACACAATAAGCTTGTCATAATTAATTAACGAACGCACAAGGGTAATACTATCCTCTACTTTGGGTTTTGTCTCATAGATTACAAGATTAGTATAACGCCGCAACTTTTCATTCTGCTCCGGTCTTGCATTGTCGCAGTTTGCATAATTAAAAAACTTTCCGTACTCAATTTGTTTTTGATTAATCCATCGGATAACTCCTTCAAAGTCTATCTTTGCAGAATAAAGTTCATCAATAACATAACAGGTACCCCAAATAGAGTTACCTAAAAGCAAACAAACCGTCGGATGATTCCAGCCCCAGTCTATGCCAAGAAAATATTCGGCAATCTCTCCATTTTGAATTTTTCCAAACAAATCCGCATTTGATATTGTATGTTTATCCTTGCTGAATGTATCATAAACCAGACCTTCAGCCGCAAGCCATAAGCCGTCTATTTTTCGTTTTTTAAATGTTCCCTTATAGAGCTTCTCTTGATTTTTTATAAAGACATCCGACAGATTTGCATTATCACGCATTGTGAAATGCCAGTATTCAAATACCTCTTTAACTTCTCTATTACCATCAAGATACGGCTTTATTTTTTCTTGAAACAGCCAATGATTAATACTTTCGGGGTTACTATCTGCAAAAGCCCTTGCATTAGCAGGTGTAAGACGGCTCAGAGCCATATTGTAAAACCCGTAATTATGTCTTGGAAGCTCATTTGCATACCAAAAATCCCAAGTTCCGCCCTGTATTGCATTTAAGCTGTCTGACTTTCCTGCGCCGGTAACATAACAACTGTATTCTTTACCAAACAGCTTTATGTCAAGTTCCCCGCCGGAAGCATTATAGCGGACCCTGCCGCCAAGATAATTCTCTATATACGGCTTTAACTCGGAGATAACATTATTTTTCACAGTTTTTCTGGAATAACCTGAAAAAACTTTTAAATATTCATTACCTACAAATTCAAAAATTTGAGGAATTTTTTGAATTATACTTAATGTTTTTCCACTTCTTACAGCCCCGTCGAGCAAGGTCAGGAGCGGGAATTCCTCAGGCGGTTTACTTAAAAACCTTCTTGTTTTTTCACTGTATTTACTGTTCTCCCATCTTATCATTTGTTAAATCTGACATTGCTTTTAAGTAAGCATCTCTTAGTTCATTGTTAGAATTCACCACAGATTCTTTGCACATATCTGTCAAATTCTTTGCCGCAAAAGCTGTATATGTAGCGTTGTAAAATCCCCGTAACGCTAAGTCGTTCAGCATATCCTTTTGAAGAGCCTGACACTTTTTGTATGTGTCTAAAAACTCCGGATACTCCCTGCACCATTGCATCAGTGTATCTGTACAAACCCCTATAATCACTGCAAATTTTTCAAATGTAGGAAGTGCATTTGCGATTTCTATTGTTTTATCAATATTATTTTTATCTGCAACTCGTTTTTCAAACGTATGCGGAATATTGAAAAATTCAAACATACGCCTGCAATATATTTTTTTAAATTTTTTTGTCATCATTTCTTGGCAGAAAACAGGGCTCTTTATGAGCCCCTTATTAGTGTACATTTTAACTTTAAACCATAACGCGGATTTAAACAAGTGTAATATGGTTGTTTTTTGTATAAAAAGGTGTGAAACGGTTTAAATTTACCGGCAAAACACCCAGGTGGGTTATAGACAATGGTCTATTAGCATATTATCCTATTTCTGTAATGATTTAGCAGAGACTATATACACTAAGCCTTGTTTAATAGGCGCGTTTAAGGAAAATAGATGGAAGAAAAAATAGTCATTAAAGTGAACGATAAATACTTAATAGATAAACTAAAACTTATACGAAGATCAGGAATCAATCTTACGGAACTGATTTGCAGGTGGATATTTGAATATGAGATAAATAACAATACTTGCCCAGAATAAATTTTGCAGGTATTATAATAGGTATGATAAAACAATTAAGGTTAAAAGATTATATTTTAATTGACGAATTAACAGCCAATTTTGACAGTGGTCTTAACATCATCACAGGTGAAACAGGTGCTGGGAAAAGTATTCTGATTAATGCAATAGACATTATATTTGCACCGCGGGTTTCAAAGGAAGTAATTAAATCAGGCGCAGAAAAAGCAGTAATTGAACTTGTTCTTGAAAACAAAAAATATAATCTGGAGAATTTCTATAATGAAAACGGCATTGATAATCTTGGCAATGAGTTAATTCTAACAAAGGAAATTACCCCGAGCAGTGTTAGGACAAGGATTAATGGAACAATTGTAAGCACTGACCTTCTAAGATTTTTGAGGTCTTTATTTGTGGATATCCATTCACAACACCAAACATACTCGTTTATGCAGCCCAAATATCACATAACCCTTTTAGATTCCTACGGTAAAGACTCGTACGGCACAAAACTTAACGAATACAAAACACTTTTTTCACATTACCAAGAACTGTCATCTCAGCTTAATAATGCCCGGAATTCAGCAGACACAACCGTAGAACAGATTGAATTTTTAAAATTTCAAATAAATGAAATTGAGTCTGCGGGAATAAAATCCGAGACAGAAGATAATGATTTAACGCAGGAGCTAGAAGTTCTTGAAAATGCCGAAAAGCTCAAAGAGTTAACCGGAACATCCTACTGGGCACTCAATGGAGATGAAGGTTCAATACTTGAAGGGTTAAATAAGATTAAGTCTAACATTACAAAGGCGGCCTCATTTGATCCAAAACTTGCTGATATTGAGCAATGTATTATAGAAGCCTCCGAAACACTCAAAGAAGCAGGAAGCGAGCTTAACCGATATAGTCAAAACCTTGAAAATGACACCGCCAGATTAGACCAAATTCAGGAACGTTTATTTTTACTTGACAAATTAAAACGTAAATACGGCGGGACTTTGACCGATGTTTTAAAAACTTATGATAAACTTTCCTGCGATTTGTCCTCAATAGAATTCTCAACACAAAACATTGAAGAATTGGAACAAAAAATTTCACAAATCAAACAAGAGCTAACACAAAAAGCACAGGTAATAAGCGATTTAAGAAAAAATTATGCAGAAGTTTTGTCCGGACAAATTCAGGACAAACTTGAGCTTCTTGAACTTCCAAAATCAAGATTTAAAATTGCGGTCAACCCTAAAGAGCTATCACCGGACGGAATTGACGATGTTGAATTTTTAATTTCCACAAACATTTCCGAAGATTTAAAACCACTTGCAAAAGTAGCTTCCGGAGGTGAAGTTTCACGCGTTATGCTTGCGATAAAAACTATTTTTGCTGAAAATGACGATATTGATACAGTTATATTTGATGAAATTGATACGGGGATTTCAGGCAGGGCATCGCAGAGTGTTGCGGACGAAATAGTTTCTCTTTCTAAATTTCACCAGATTATTTTAATAACACATCAGGCAATAATTGCTTCTAAATCTGATAAGCATTTTTATGTCAGGAAATCGCAAACAGATGAAACTAAAGTTGAAGTCTACGTTCTTACGGGAGAGAATAAAATTAAAGCCCTTGCAGAACTTGCAGGAGGGGAAATCAACCAGATGTCTATTGATTTTGCAAAATCACTCGTTAATTCGTAAACAACCTATTTTTTCTATAATCCAAAAGGCTCTCTAAAAATAAACTTAAAAAAATGTGAGCAATAAACAAAATCCTCCAAATAAAAAAAAATCCACTTTCCGAAAAGGAGCGTGGATATTTGTTTTAAATGGTGGGCGTTGAGGGACTTGAACCCCCGACCCTCTCCTTGTAAGGGAGACGCTCTACCAACTGAGCTAAACGCCCTCTGCTTTTAGTAAAAAAGCTTGATAAAAACTTTAAAATATTGAATTCAATTTTGTGATTTTCAACATCAAAGTTCCGGTTATAATACGGGGACATCACCCGCAAAAACAATGTTATCAACAACAAAAACGTTTGTCAACATTTTTTGAAACATTTTTTAAATAATTTCGTCAAAAAAAATGAGAGAGGATTTGGAAGATGAATGACACTTTATTTAAGGATTTACAATATTGCATTGCAGAAGAACAACAAGAAGAACATAGCGGCGATGAAGAATTAACCAATGAAAATCCAAAAACATTTAACTGCATATCACATGATAATGATATTCTTCAAATGTATTTAAAGGATATAGGCAA
This sequence comes from uncultured Muribaculaceae bacterium, assembly GCA_964470005.1. Lineage (GTDB taxonomy): Bacteria > Cyanobacteriota > Vampirovibrionia > Gastranaerophilales > Gastranaerophilaceae > SIG32. The sequence goes on along the minus strand of CAYYAG010000042.1, from coordinate 906 downwards.
AATCAAACTTTTATCGTCAAGAGAAGAACGCGAGCTTGGAAAACAAATTAAAGAATACAAATCAGATATAGCAAAACGCAAATTAGTTCAAGCGAATTTAAGACTTGTGGTAAGTATTGCAAAAAAATATATAGGTCAGGGAGTTTTATTCATGGATCTTGTCCAGGAAGGCTCCTTAGGATTAATTAAAGCCGCCGAAAAATTTGATTATTCCAAAAACTTCAAGTTTTCAACATATGCAACCTGGTGGATAAAGCAAACAATCATACGAGCAATTTCTAACAACGCTCGAACAATTCGGATACCAGTTCATATGGCAGACAAAATCCGCAAATACAAAAAACTTTACACCCACCTGACATTTACACTCGGCAGGGAACCCACAGATGCAGAAATCGCTGCTCAAATGAACTTACCTGTTAAAAAATTAACGGCCATTAAAAAAGCCATCATAAAAGAACCGATAAGCTTGGAAACACCCGTGACAGAGGACCTTAATGTCGGAGACTACATCGAGGATAAAAGCTACAACTCTCCGGAAACCCAAACCCGTAATAACATGATTAAAGGTAGCATAGATAATCTTCTCAGCACATTAAATGAGCGTGAACAAAAAATTATTACCTGTCGTTTTGGAATTAACGGTGAGACCCCAAAAACTCTTGAACAACTTGGGGAAATTATGGGATACTCCAAAGAAAGAATACGCCAGTTAGAAGACTGTGCCCTTCAAAAAATTAGGGAAAAAGAAGAATTCAAACACTTTAAAGATTTTATTGAAGATTAAAAAAAGACAGAGTACTAATACTCTGTCTTTTTTAATTTTAGCAACTATCGATTACTTACCAAACAGTACTGCTCTAGCGGCATCAGATGCAGGCTCTACAGTCTGACCATGAAAATATA
>CAYYAG010000041.1:0-11423 GCA_964470005.1 uncultured Muribaculaceae bacterium | reverse complement strand
TGCTGGGACTTGTTCCTTGTGTTCGGGTGCAGGTGTTTTTTAGCGACAAAGTCGGCAAAAGGTTTGATTCAGCGTTCAATAAATAGCATCAATATGATTATCAATGACAAGTTAAGGAAGAAACAAAATAAACGGTTATTATAATAGTATGTTCGAAAAGTTCACAAAACGTGCAAAGCAGAGTTTCCAGAACGGAGATTACAATGAAGCAGAAAAGTACTATACCTTAATAATGGAAATTTGTGAAACAGGTGCGGAGCGTGATCCGGATAATTGGGAACAAGAATTACCGATTAGCTATATTAATTTAGGTGCTGTACATAGAACAAAAGGAGAAAATGAAAAGGCGGAGTTTTATTATAAGAAAGCTTTAAAAACAACAGAAGACTTAATGAGAAAACAGTCTGAAAAATACAGTGTAATTGGATTGATCAATACTCTTTACGAGTTCGCTGGTTTCTATATGGCAACGAAACAGATCGATAAAGTAAAAGCTGTTTATCGTGAAATAGCAAATAAATTTGACGAAATAACCAGTTCCTTTCTGCTAAAATCAGACCAGCAAAAAATTTGGAAATATATTATCTAGCAAAAGTTGAATTGTTTGAAAGGATTGCAAAAGCGTTTCCAGACGAATTCCTTGCAGATTTAGCTAACGGCTATAAAATGCTTGTTTCGATTTACGGAACAGCAAAAAATACTCAAAAATGCACAGCATATCTTAACAAAGCGCTGCCTCTTTTTCAAATGCTTACAAAACAGAATGAAGAGAAATATTCTCCAAATCTAGAAGTATTGTGCTTGAATGCTTTTGAACTTACATATGATTATTCTTGGATGAAAAAAGCACAGCACTATGCGTTAATCAATCCCCAAGATATTGAAAGTACAATGGTTTTGAATGTTATAAAAGCAGCAATGCCAGACTGATATAAACTTCTTGTATATATTTGTAAAAGACATTCGTTAGTTAAAAGGTAGATATTTATATGAAAAGCAAATTAATTCTTGTAGATACCAATGATCAAATAGTTGGTTACGGAGATAAAATACCAACACATAAAGCAGGCGCATTGCATCGTGCATTTTCTTTGTTTATTTATGATAACAAGTCTAATAAAATGCTGATTCAACAGAGAGCGTTTAATAAATACCATTCTGGAGGACTATGGACCAATGCTTGTTGTTCCCATCCAAGGGAAGGTGAAGATTTAAATACAGCGGTATATCGTCGTACTATTGAGGAACTTGGAGTATCTATTCCTGAAGCAGACTTTAAAATTGGAAGAATTAAAGAGTGTGGAAAATTTACTTATCGAAAAGAATTTGGTGAATTGACAGAATATGAAATAGATCATGTTTTTGCATGGCTTGTAGATAGCTCCGTTTTACAGTTTGTTCCAAATAAAGATGAAATTGAAGATTTAATGTGGATTGATGTTCATGATCTGATGAACTGGTTGGAAAGAAACCCCGATGATTTTACAGCATGGATTTCAAAAGCCTATACCATATTTGAAAAAGCAATTGCTAATAGATACTAACGAAGGTTGGAAAAAGCAATGAAACCAATTATAATAATACTTTCAATATTGATTGTAATATTCATCGCATATTTTTTATCAGATCAGTTTATGATAAAACGTAGCGCCAACATTGCCAGGCTAGAGAACTCTTTTTAAAACATTATTCATCGGTCAACACAAAGAGTTATGAAGAACTTTTGTGTATGACTCATGCATTAAGTACATTGTTAGGGCATTGCCAGACACACAAAACATTAGAGTGTGATAATAATTTTCTTTTTGAAAGACAATCGCTATCAAATAAATATGAAGAAAAGAAAAATTCAATACGAAGCGATACAATAGCATATGGAAAATATATATATGGCTGTACACATTATAGTGAAGCAGAAAGACTGAATGAAGCTATTACAAAAAGAATAAGCAAATTGTCAAATAAATTTGAATGAGATTAACTATGTACTGTGAAAAGTGTGGAAGTGATATTAAAAATGATGCAGAATTTTGCCCTCATTGTGGTGCGAAAGGGACTGCAACACAAAAACCAAAAGACATTGTGCCAATCGTGAAAACAGATACTCACACAAATGACTATCAGCAAAGTGATACGTATGCACAAACATTTGTGCAAAATCCGACTAAAAACCGCGTATGGTTTGCTCCTGTCTCTGTAATTCTTTCCGCAATATTAGTATTTGGTGCAAAACTGCTCATCGACAATTTGATAATTCCAAATTTTCAAAGCAGCGAAGGATATTATAGTGGTACAGGGGATACAATATCTGCAACGCAGTTTTAATACTTGTAGAATTATTGATTCCGATATTAATGAGTGATGTTGTTATTGGCAGCAACTTCAAGTAGATAGATTTGTATATACAATTTAAAAGGCGATTTTCATAAGTGGCGGAGACAGTGATACAATTGTAGCAATCACAGGTAGTACATATTACCCATACCTATTCAGACAAAGGAATTTGTTATATCTAAGCTTGATACATTTCAGAAAGAAACACTGGCAGATTGTATACAGTTTTTTTAGCGGAGAAAGTATTGATGAATAAAAAACATTTCGGTCTTAAATCTACAGATTCCGATTGATTATGAGCTTGACAGCGAGCAATATCCGGAAGGAGATCTTATTCGTTTAAAGCACTACTATGGAAAAGAGACCTTTTCTAGATATCGGCCATCTATATATGATGTAAATCTTAGGAGCAACCGCGGAATTACAACCATCCTTTTTACACGAGAAAATGTTGTGGCGCTGATACCGGCTAAAGGAGATGTATTATTTATAAGTACAGACTGCTTAAAGATGAGTTGGGAAAAGGCGCCCGAAGTCACCGAATGGTATCAAAGATACCATTGTGTCAGGTATAGTAGAGATGGTAAAAAGGCAACTCTCGAGTTTCCCATAATCAAATTTACAGACTACTATCCTAATTGTGACGGAGAGTATGATCGTTGGGACGAAAGCATTATCGGCTGCCATCCTCCAATAATATGTTATTAAAGTTTAAAGTATGTCTAAAATTACTCGCAAGATTTACTTAGCAGGATTATATTTAAGGTGCTGTTATTGAAGTTTTTCAGTAGCAGCGTCTTATTTTAGTTTTTCCATTGATTTTCATATCTTGGTTAAAATGAAGGGAGAAACAAAAAAGGCAATTGAACTTTCAGTTCGGAATTTAAAAAAGAGAATTGATGCGTATGAAAAGCAAAATATTTTTTTCAACTCAATATTCAATGACGATTACATTAAATACGATAAGCATGGTGAGTTTTACACCTTCAAATCTCAAAAGTGTAACATCCAGCTTCGCATTCTCTATGCGTATTTGATTATAGATGGCGAGCCGGTAATAATTATTGCAGACTACTTTATAAAAAAGAAAAACAATAAAAGTTACATTAAAAAATTTGATTATATCAACAACACTAGTGCACTGACTTTATTAAATTCCGGAATTTGCTACCAAATATAAAAACGAAAAAAACCATTGGTTAATTGATATAATATAAAATAAATCCAGAATAAAAACATGATTATATGTCCCTCCTTCTATATATTAAATTGTGAAAGAGCTGCCCTGCGGGGTGGCTCTTTTGCTTTGTTGAAAACTTTTTCCGATGATTTCTTAAGAGATAGTACATTATGCTTGTCAAAGGAAATCAACGGAACAGGAAATCGATAAACAGAAAACCCGTTGATTCTTTTGAACAGATTATAATGAGCTCAACAGTTAAGGAAAGGACTGAATAAAAATGAAAGAAATAAGATGCCGAGGGCGGCCTGAGTCTCACTCAAGCAGCACAATACCAAACAAACACTTATAATCCAAAAAAAGGAGACTATTATGACGCATTCAAAACAAAAGTTTTCAACAAGAGTATTATCCATTATTTTTATGCTTGTCAGCGTTTTTACGGCGTTTTCAGTAACACAGACCACCGCACTTGCAGCAAGTGCTACTGCTTTTAAGCAGATTTCCAGTAGTCAACCGATGAAAACCTATATTATATCTACTTCTAATATTCCCTGCTATACCAGCAGCAGTTTAAGTACTAGAGGTACAGTTACTTCCGGAAAATCCAGTACTGCATACATTGCTCCAAGTGATGATGTTTATGTCATATCTGTAGATACAACAAATTTCAAGTGGGCTAAAGTTACTTATCCGGTAGGTTCAAAGCGCTATACAGCGTATATTGCATTGAGCAAAATTACATCAAATAACAGTTCCCATAAAAAAACCACTGCTACCGGCAAAGTTATGACCTATAAAAGAGCCAACAGTTCTACCGGTTCAAGCAGTATGTACATTTCAAAAGGCGAAACAGTTTATCTTGTTGCCACAAGCGGTTCTTATTATCAAGTGTTATATCCATGCCAAGGCGGATGGAGACTTGCTTGGGTAACAAAAACAAATTACAATAAGTATTTGAATCATACGACGCACAGTTATACAACAGGCTATAACTCGTCACACCCACACAAGCAATATAAGAAATGTTCCGCTTGCGGCTATTCCTACTATACCGGTAACACAAAGAAAGTTACAAGTTGCACAACTTGTTATCCCAGTACCAGTTATTCGTATAACAGCAGTACGGGAGTGGTAACAATCAACGGCGTTTCACTTACTGAATATAAAGTTGGCACTACTTATACTTCTTCCAGATACGCATCCGTAAATGGGAAAACGATTGACATGAAAGGCTGGCAATGTATTGGATATGCACGCTATGTTCAAACTAAGTTATATGGCTGCCATGAGTATAACAGCAATAAGTTTACAAAACTCAGTGGCAGTTCAATCAGTCCAGGTAGCGTAACTGCATCGAATATTAAGAGTCTTGTGCAGAAAGCCGGCGTAGGAGCTCACTTAAGAACCGGCACATCAAGCAACCAAAAACATTCTATGATTATTGCAAACATAACAAGTACAGGTTTTACAGTGATTGATGCCAATTCCAGTTCCAAAAACCCAAATAAAATTGACATCAGAACATACACCTGGAAATCGTATGCAAACAGCTATTTTGGCAAACAAGGTGTAGCGTACGTTTATGTATACACAGGCTGATAGGTATATGATATTTCCCTGAAAATCTTTCTATTATTTCGTGTTTTTGAGGGCAGGTTTTTATTCCAGAGGCTTGTCCTCTTTGCATGGAAATTATTATAAATGTATCATATCAGCAATATAAATTAATTTTTGATGAATCGAGATCAATTCAAAAATTAAACTTATTGTAAAAAATAAGGAGATATTTAAATGAAATAAAAATTTATTCCTTTCGAAAGAAGAAATGAAAAATCTAAAAAAATTATAGAGTAAAACAAAAAGATTCGGAGCGAAATTCATATATAAAAATTGCGAAAAATAAAACCAAGTACAATCAAAATAATTTCCGCTATTATAATCTTAGTTGTGCTGCGATTTTGAAACCGATTTTCCTGTTTTTTCTTAGAAAAAGGACACAGTGAGAAAAAAGAGGAAATTGAAAACACAGCAATTTTTGCAGATAATCCTGATAGACGCCGATTTAGATATCAGCAGAGCGAATGATGATAGATTTAAACATTATTTGAGCAAATATTTATCTGATATCAATTAAAAAATGAATGGAATTACAATAAAATATGGTGATACTGTTGAGATGCTTCTTAATACATTTCAAAGCTTATTGAGCAAATAAATAAGGGAAATACAATTTTTGCCGATATTACTTTTGGAACAAAGCCGCTTCCGATTATTGAAATAATAGCACTCAACTATGCCTTAAGAATAAAACATGTACAGGTTAAATGCTTGCCTTATGGCGGATTTAACTTTAATTCGAATAGAATAGGCGTTTTTGATGTAACCTCTCTTTTGTCAGCGAGAGCAATAACGATTATCTTGAAATATTTTAAACAAAACAAAATTTAAACTAATTAATATGCAATGAAAATTAAAAACCGCACATTTCCACGATCAGCTACAACTTTAAACACAAATATACCGAAAAAATAATAGAGGAAATATTCTATTGGATATTGGATGAAATCAATCGTGCAGGATATTTAAGTCCGGAAGCCGTATTCATAGATGGCAAGCATATCAAGGCAATGCCAATATGAAAAAGGCTGTAAAAAAAGCAGTGCCGCGGGTGGCAAGAACATATGAAAAACAGTTAATGAAAGAAATCAACGAAGTGAAGTGAACCCCAAATATTAGACAAATAAATATTAATTTGCAAGAGAATGAGTTCGGGATTTAACCGGACTCATTTTCAATTTAGAAATAATACTTTCATTGTTGTAATAATAAATTACTCATTGAGACCGTAGATGAATTCATCCATTATCTCAAAATGTTCACCGTAGAACATTTCCTCTTTCAGTCTGCCGAAAAAGTTTTTCATTGCACTGTTATCCATACAGTTGTCTTTTCGTGACATGCTTTGTCTGATGTTGTGCTCGGACAACAGACGTTGATATTCCGCGTGCTGAGACTGCCAGCCTTGGTCTGAGTGAAATATCGAAGCTGCGTCTTTGGGCAGCTTTGCAAACAAGCCGCCCTGCATATCTCTGATCCGCTTCAGATCAGGATGCAGAGATATCGAATAGGAACGTTCTCTCTGTTGTATAGATCCATTACCGGTGACAAATATACTTTCTCGTTGCAGACCTTAAACTGCGTAACATCTGTTGTCAGCTTTTCAAACGGCTTGTCCGCTTTGCAATCTCTTTTTAAAAGATTATCTGCGATTTTGTCCACTTCCTTAGTATAGATCCATAAGAAGGCATAAAAGAAACCCCTCAAGGTGTAGCCTGAAAAATGAAGCCGGCAACTCTTTTCAGAGTCCCTTAAGGGAATAGGTCTTAAGTATCAATGAAAAAATCGTTGATTGTCAAAGGTATGATAAAACAGTAGTACAGAGAAACATGTAAATACATAATAAAGGAGGACTGTCAATGAAAAATGCAAATCTGTTTTACGGAGATTATGAAATCGTAAAGGATACTTTGCCATACAGTTCATATTTTGAATTTGAACTGCAATATGAACAATGTGAAAATGAGTTAAATCGATTCTTATGGGAATCCCGCAAAGGAATGACGGCGTATAAAAACCGATATTTCGGAGCTGTTGTCATTGATTTATCGAAATGGAATAACAATGTTGACAAGGCGTTTTTTGAAGCTTTTCAATATTTTCTTCTTGATATTACGAATGAACTTACATTCATTCTTGATGACGAGCCGTCTGTTAAGCTGTTAGATTCATTAAAAAAGAGATTCAATATATCAATTAAGAAATTTCATTTGACAAAACAAACAAATGAAAATAAAAGAATAGGGTTTTATTGTGAGGAGGAAAAAGATAATGTACGAAGCTAAATACTCAAAATATATTGTAAAAAATGAAACAAGATTTGCTGAAGATGAAGAAGTTATTGCTGTGAGCAGTAAACTGGACAAATCACAACCCATTCTTCCGTCCGGCGTACCATTATATTACAACAACGGCACTACTTTTGTCGACAACGAGGATAACCATACCGTTATCATTGGTCCATCGGGATGTAAAAAGACACGCTGCACAATAATTCCTACAATTAATTCAATTATTGATTCTGGGGAATCAGCAATAGTTAACGATCCGAAGGGTGAGTTATATGAAGCAACATCCGATAAAGCAGAAAGAAAAGGTGCAAAAGTTAAGGTGTTGAATTTCAGAACATTCAATAATGACTGTTGGAATCCGCTTAAGCCCATTATGTATTATTATCAAAAAGGAGAAACAAGGATTGCGTATCAGTTAGTTAATGATTTTGTTGAACAGATTACCTCTCCAAATTTGCAAAATACAAATGACCGCTATTGGGCAGATGAATCCAAATTACTGTTAACAGCGCTCCTTTTAATTCTCCTAGATACCACAACTGAAAAACCTGAGTGGTTTAATATGAGCATAATTACACAGCTAGCAACCGAAAAATATGTTGATAAATTAACCGAATTATATCACTCCATGAAAGAAGATAGCATTGCCGCAATGTGCTTAAGTTCTGTACTGTTTATGCCTGAAAAAACAAGAGCGTGTATTATGGGTACGCTTCAGTCCTGTCTTGAACCTTTCTCTAAAAGCACGGAACTATTGAATATGTTATCTGGGGATTCTATTGATATTACAAGCGTGCCAAAAGAGCAAACGATTATTTACTTGATATACCCTGATGAAAAAACCACTTACAATTTTCTCATAAATGCATTTCTTACCCAGTCATATGAATTATTAGTGGAAATTGCGGCTGGCAGTGAAAATGACAAATTAAAAAAAAGAGTAAACTATGTGCTTGATGAATTTTCCAATTTGCCTAAAATCGAGAACTTTGAAAATCGCATATCAGAAGCACGTTCCAAAAACATTCGTTATTTTCTTTGTCTTCAGTCCTTGAATCAATTAACGGCAAAGTATAAAGAAAATGCAGAAACAATTATCAGCAATTGCAATAATTGGATTTGTTATTCATCAAAAGAAATGGAGTTTCTTAAAAAAATCGCTGAGCTTTGTGGCAAAGAAATAGACTACAACGGCCAAGAGCATTACTTGCTTAATCCGTTTGAAATGCAACATTTGAAAAAAGAGAGAAATTCTGTACAGGTTGTACTTATTAAACAGGGACTATATCCATATGTGAGCAAACTTCTTGATTATGAATATATTCCCGGTGAAAAAAATCAATCTAAAAAACTAACTCCTAATATAAACACTGCAAAACACAAGGAAATGATTACTGCAACGCTTTGGTTTGAAATGATTGGAAACCGCATACTGCCTTCCCCGTTTGCTACACGTCAAACGAAAGCATAAATTAAAAAACCATTCTTTTCTTTCACATTGTTATATTCTTATTACAGTATGAAAGGAGAATGAAATATGTTTCATATAGTGTTAGATTTTGAGTTTACACCAATACCCAAATATTACAAATATCAAAGAAAACTTGTAAAACACGAAATAATCGAGATAGGTGCAGTAAAGCTTAATGACGACTATCAAGTGATTGATGAGTTTTCCACATTAGTTAAACCTAAATATAGCCGACTTGATCCAAGCTGCTCGGCATTAACCGGTATTACTGAGAGAGATTTAATATCTGCTCCAATATTTACAGAGGCCGTTAAATTATTTGTTGAATGGATTGGCTTAGAAGAATATGACATTTACGCATGGTCAGAACATGATAATGAGCAATTTTGCGGTGAATGTATTTTAAACGATTCGTATGAACTGTTTAGAGAAATTTATGATAAAGAATGGATTGACTTGCAATTGATTTATATTAATACAGTTGGCTTGAGCAAGGCTATAAGCCTGCAAAGAGCGTTAAATTCTCTTAATATATTCTTTGAAGGTAATATCCATAGAGCAGCTGATGATGCTTATAATACAGCATCGATTCTTCAATCACTTAAAAATAAGGAGGAATTTGAAAAAAGATTTATGCCTCTGCAAGAAGTATTAAATCCTAAGGAGGTTCATAATTCCACATTGGGTGAACTTTTAGGAGATAAGCTGCAAGCGCTCTTTGCAATTGTATCATAATTGGAGGAATGTTATAAGTCAAAGGGAATATTTTTAAACCACGCAACTCAGCACCTCTTTTACAGTTGTATCTTATACAAAAGCATGGGTGGTTTTTAACCCACCCCTTTGATTATAATCAGCTTGTAAAGGAGGTGTTTTTCTATTCGGATTTATGATGTCTGTATTGTTGCCGGAAAAGTCGTTTAATATGTGTTAGAATAAATTATAACTATAAATTTATTAATAAAAGGAGTTAAATCATGAACTATTATTTACACAGAATCAGTTACGAAAATAAATTGTCATACTCGTTATTTAAAAACGGTATTAATGGGGAGAAGTATATTTCTCTCGGATGGTCTAATTTTTTGGACACGAATATATTAGACCATGCAAGAAATGATGACAAAAAAGCTTTTAAGGATCGTTTTGATAAAAAAACAGAAGCAAATGGAATTTATGGCGATTTGCGCGTTTTGAAAAAGATGATATTGTAATCGTTCCTCTTTTTGATGGCAAATTTGCTGTCAGCAAAATAATAGAACCCGCAACATCTATAAAAATTTTAAAGAATCATAAATTAAAAACTTATTGGAAGGAGAAAGATATAGTTTGGGAAAAGGGGGAAAAAGAAGGTTTCTATTGTGATGGCAAACATATTGATTTAGGTTTTGTTGCAAAGGTAGAAGTTCTATATGATGACATTTCCAGAAACGACTATGCGAATAGTGATTTAACGTCAAGATTGAAAATGCGCCAAACAAATGGTTGTATTAATGATATAAAGGAATCGGTTGAAGAAACATTAAATGCGCTAAAGGCTGGAAAACCGATGAACTTTTATGAGGATTCAATAAATGAATTGTGTCCGAAACTGTTCGATAAGATGAATAACAGCCTTAATCCTGATAAGTTTGAACTGTTAGTAAAAAGATATATGGAAAAGATTGGCGCAAATTCTGTAACGATTCCACCTAAAAATGAAGCAGAGAAAGAGGATTATGCAGATGCAGATATAATTGCTTTTTTTGATAACATAAAAGTAGCAATATTGATTCAAGCAAAGTATCATGATAAAAACACAAAAACAGACGATTGGGCTGTTGAACAAATAAAAAGATACAAAGAACAAAGGGAGGACCCGGAATGTAAATTGGGTGCCGGCGAGGAAGAATTTACCTATATTCCTTGGGTTATTTCTACTTGTAAAGAGTATACGGAAGCAGCTGAAGATATGGCAAAAGAAAATAATATCAGGCTTATTAACGGCGAAACTTTTGCCAAAATGATTTTGGAACAAGGCTTAAAAGATATTGATTTAAAGTGACTTGATTTATGGCATATGCAGTTCCCGAGCTTCACGGGCATCCGCTTGAAATTTACTGCAAGAAAATGATTCTGCCGTAATGATTTCCCCGCAATCAAAGCAGGCGAAATCTCAAAGTCCTCAAATCGGAATTTATCAAAAGGTGCAGTGAAAAAGAGGCGGTAAAACAACTGTATAAAATACGCAAAAACAAAATATTAGGATGCCTTTGGGATGACAGGCTGCACGCACCATCTTATTTGGTACTTACCCTTTTGTTTCTCTTTACCAAAATAATAAATCCGATTATAAAACGACTTAATCAATATAACATATAATTGATTTGACTAAGCAATTCAGTTTTACCTGGATAATCATCTGGTACTAATTCTAAAACATTCTTGGCCTGTTTTAAAAATTGCTGCCTCACATCACCCTCATCAGAATCAACTGCTTTGGTAAACAAGCTTTTTGCATACGCCATAGAAGAATCATACGACATCA
>CAYYAG010000040.1:0-11533 GCA_964470005.1 uncultured Muribaculaceae bacterium | reverse complement strand
TGCCTCTTTTTTTTATTCCTCCGGGATGTAAAAATCCGCTTTTGACAAAAGTTCACGAGTATGTTCATAGCAGCAGCTGTTTTTGCAGATTCGCTGGTATTCCCGAACTATACTTATTACATCATCTACGCTCATCTTGATTAATCTTCTTTCGCCTTCAATTATTCTTGCCATAAAAAATTCCTTTCTTTGTTAATTGACGGCATTAATTCTCTAAACTTTTATAAAATCGGTTATTTTATTTAAAAATCTCTTTTATAATCTGAATTATAATTTTATATGTTTATCAAATTTGAAATAATCAATAAGCATCAGAATAGAGGCTATTTCGTTAAAGAAGCGGGTTACTCTCATCGGATTGTCAAGACGCATAAATAAACTCCCTATTTCAAACAAATTTTTATTTGTAGAGATTGCAAACATTATTGTATTGTCGAAAAATGAACATTTCGCTTTTTGGGCACCGAAGGCTGTATTTAAGTTATTAAACCTCTCCATAAATGCTGTTGTAATCAGGTACCTTGCCTCGACCTGATCTGATGAATATACATTGAATTTTTTTTCGAATACCGGATCTTCAAGGTTAACTTCGTTAAGCGCTTCGCCTTTTTCTTTTGAGAAAGATATACAAATTGCAATTATTGCTAATGCGCCAGCGACTGTAAGCAGTGTTTTAACACCTGGGAATAGATAAAAATATGCAAATATAGGCAAGATTGAGCTGAAAAATATCCATTTATTCATTCTGCCTGTTTTCATGTCCCACTTTGTGGTTATAATTGTTTTGTTGCGGATGGTTTTATTTGATTCGAAATTTATCACAATTCCTTTGAATACAATAGAGCTTCGGCGATTCTTACCGGAACCTGTTTTGTGTACCAGCTTGGTTTCGGAAATTACAAAATTAACTCCGTTATATTCACCCCGGAACTCATCATCGCATAATCTTCTGTTGTAGGTTGAAAATAGTTCGCTTTTTTTCAGTTCGTTGTCTGTTATAAATCTTTGATTATTTGCCCATTCAACTTTTCCAAAGACTTTTGTCAGATTATGCATACATTCAGATTTGATTCTATTGATAAAACTTGTATTCATATAATATGGGATGGCGAAAATCGCCACTGCAAGTATGATGCTTAAAATATGACATATTATATTACTTGAATCTTTTATTAAATAGTAAAGAACAACGGCTAATACTGTGATAATCACTACTTCAAGCCGAACACATAAGTTGAATCCTGATTTTCTTTCTTGTTCAAAATCCTTAAGCGCAGGCAGGATCTCTTTATGATATATTTTATAAAATTCGCGTCTGTAATTGTCTATATTTTTTTCTTTCATAAACTATATTATAGAAGATTTTACTTTTTTGAATATAGTTTAAATAAATGAAAAAGCCTCCCTAAGGAGGCTTTTTTAAATTTTGAATATGATTATTCATCTTCATCATCTAATTTGAAATCAGGTGCGCCAAACATACCTTCAATTTCTTCCAAAATTGCGGATGGCTTTCTTGCCTGATTTCTTTGTGCAACTGCACGTTTTCTTGCTTCGCGTTCTTTTTCTTCGTTGGCATTTGAAAGATGGTGGAAGCCTGTACCTGCAGGTATTAAACGTCCGATAATTACGTTTTCTTTCAAGCCTCTTAACATATCTTTCTTACCGTCAACGGCAGCTTCGGTCAGGATTCTTGTTGTTTCCTGGAAGGATGCCGCAGAGATGAAGCTTTCAGTGTTTAAAGATGCCTTTGTAATACCTAACAGCATATATTCACATGTTGCAGGAGTTTTACCTTCTTCTTCAGCTTTTTTATTAGCTTCTTCAAATGTCTGAAGTTCAATAAGTTCACCAGGTAAGAGGTTTGTATCGCCGGCATCAATTATTTTAACTTTCTTCGTCATCTGACGAACAATGATTTCAATATGTTTGTCGGCAATTTCTACACCTTGTGAGCGGTAAACACGTTGTACTTCGTCAACCAAATACTGTTGTGCTGCCTCAACTCCGCAAAGTCTGATAACATCATGCGGATTCAAAGGACCGCTTGTTAAAGGCTGACCTTTTGTGATTTGTTGTTTATCGTGGACGATAATGTTTGAGTCGATTGCATATTTGATTTCTACTCGACCGTTTTCATTTACCAGATATAATCTCGGTAAATCTTCATCGGTTTCAATTTCAGCGACACCGTCTTCTTCCGCCAAGATAGCGCAATCTTTAGGTTTACGGCCTTCAAGAAGTTCCTCAACCCTCGGTAAACCTTGTACGATGTCACCTGTTTTTTGTCTTTCAAATACCAGTGTTGCAATCATATCGCCCCTGAGAACCAGTGCACCTGATTCAACCTGCAGCATTGTACCCGGGCTGATTAAATATGGTCTGCCGGTTCTTATAACAATTTCACCTTTGTTTACAGCAACTACCTGACCTGAAACAGGTGATACCTCTCCGCCGGATGAAATTATTGAATCGGTTTTTATAAAATCACCTTTTTTAACACTTGCTGCTGATTTTATCTTGATAACATCTTCATATTTTTCACTGGTCAATAGAAGACGTCTGGTATCAGTTTTGTTTTCATTAATTGCAGCAACACCGTCATTAATTGCTAAAACCTGTGTTTTTGCAATCGGTGTTTTAGGTTCAATTGTCTGACCGTCTTTTACCAGAAGTTCTGTTTGTAGTGCGGATAACAATTTTGAATTACCTTCAAATTCACGGCGTACAATTAAGTTTTCAAGAACAACAATTCTTAAATTGCCCTTGTCGTCTAATTCAACCATGCCTTTTAAGTGTGAGAGGTATCCTTGCATTTGTAAAACAAGGCTTGTTCTTGTAATAGTTGAACCGTCAAGATTTCTTACTCTCGCACCGTCTTTGTATTGTAATTGGGTTACCGGTACTATATCAATCAATTCATCAGTTGTGTTGAACTTAATGGATACGTCTTTTTGTTGAACATCAAGTACCTGTACCGGTCTTACCAGAATCTGGATAGGCTGGTTAGAGATGTTATCTTCATCAAGAGAAAGAGCACCGTCAAGTTCTTCATCCAGATCGTCAATTTCAATTTCATCCATTGAAGAATCCATAATCGTAACAATTGAGGTTTCTTTTGCCTTGATGCCGTCTGCAATTACCGTACCCTTTTTAACTACTTCGCCTTCGTCAACTTTTAATTCTGAAACACTTGACAAAGTATGAATTTCGCCGGGACGTACTGTGATTTCGTGTATAATCTCGTTATATTCTTTGAACTCAACAATACCGTCAATGTGGCAGTATACATCTTTTACAACTTCTGTTCCTGCTGTAACGTAAGTACCGCTATCTACCATTTTTAATGAACTGTCTTTTGAGGTTTGGTGAATTTCTTCAGGAATAAATACAACAGTACCCGGTTTTGTTATAATTTGATTTTCATCAACTTCAACGTCAACGTATCTTATTTCTCCGGAGCTTGTTACTGCGCATTCCTCATCCAAAAGTTCTGCGATAATCATGCCATTTTCAACAGTTGTGTCAACAGGTGCTTTTACTATATATTTTTCACCTGTCTTTTTCACTGTCCAGAGCTGTTCTTTCTTAGTCTGTTCGAATGTAGCATTTTCAGGTGTTAAAGATGCTATAACAATGGTAATTTCTTTACCCTGTATGATTTTCTTAATCTTTTTGCCTTCAAAATTTACATCCTCTATAACCAAATCATCCCCGAAACGGACTTCTCCGCCGTGTTCTGAGATTGTTAAAGTTTCGGCTAACTTTTCTCCGGATTTGATTTTTTGTCCGTCTTTTACTATAACTTTAGATCCACCCGGAAGGTTATAAACATCGCCGCCGAGAACCCAGATTACACCTTGTTTATTTGTTGTTCTTGAGATGTTACCCTGTCTGTCTTTCTTTTCATCAGCAACAAAGTCTTCATATATGACTTCACCGCTTAAGTCGGCATTGATATCTTTGGTTGCTTTTTCGGTTAAACGGGATCCATCACCTTGTGATGTAGGTTCGTAAGCCGCCAGTGTGAAACCTTTTTCTACCTGCATTCCGTTTGTGAAAAATACGGTTGAACCAGCAGGAATATGGTATTTATCAGTTCTTTTAGCGCCTTTAATTTCAATATCGGCTTCGTAGTTTGCAACATTTACTATATCACCGTGACGTGTTCTAAGTTCTCTTGTTTTTACGTTTGATACAATTTCACCTGAAGATTTTGCATCAATGTGTTTCATTGCGCCGGAGCCTTTAAATACGCCGCCGGTGTGGAATGTTCTCATTGTAAGCTGTGTACCCGGCTCACCAATTGATTGTGCTGCAATAATACCAATTGCTTCCCCAACATCTACAAGCTTTTGGGTAGTCATTGCCCAGCCGTAGCATTTTTGGCAGATGCCGTATTCAAGTCCGCAGGTTAAGCCTGAACGAACTCTTAATTCTTGCAGATTTAAGTGTGCAATCCTTTTGATGTCGTCGCGGTTAAGAGTTGTACCTGATTCAACAAGAACGGTTCCGTCTGTATCTTTTATATCTTCTGCAATTGTTCTGCCAAGTAATCTGTCTATCAACGGAACAATTACTGTATCACCATCAACTATAGGTTTCATATTAATAGATTTTGTTGTATGGCAGTCTTCAGCCCTGATAATTACATCTTGAGCTACGTCTACCAAACGTCTTGTTAAGTATCCTGAGTCAGCTGTTTTTAAAGCAGTATCTACAAGACCTTTACGAGCACCATATGATGAGATGATGTATTCTGTTACGGATAGACCTTCTTTAAAGTTTGATTTAATAGGCAAGTCGATAATCTGACCCTGGGCATCTGCCATCAAGCCACGCATACCTACTAATTGTGATACCTGTGATAAATTACCTCTCGCACCGGAAAATGCCATCATATAAACCGGGTTTAATTTATCAAAATTTTCAACAACCTGTTCAGTTAATTTTGCTGTGGTTTCTGACCAGGTGTCGATAACTTTTGTGTATCTTTCAACTTCGGTAATCTCACCTTTTAAATATCTGTTTGTTGATTGTTCAATTTCTTTTTCTGCTTCCTGTAAAAGTGCTTTTTTAGCAGGTGGCACCTGCAAATCTGCAATTGAAATTGTTGTACCTGATTTTGTCGCATATTTGTAACCAAGGTTTTTTAAAGCGTTTGCAAGTTCTGCTGTCTTTGCTCCGCCGTATTCCAAATACATCTGGGCAAGCAAGTTATTTAATGCTTTTTTATCCATTTGTTTGTTGATGTATTCGGGTGTCTTTTTTTCATGAATGTATGTTGTTTCCATTATATATTCCCTTTTTATTCTTTTATTACAATTATTTGGATTATATATTAAGCCAGAGCATTTTTAACTGTTTCGTTAAAAATAATCCTTCCGACTGTAGTTTCCATTCTTTCGCCTTTTTCGTTTCTTACAACGATTTTATCGTGCAAGTCGATTACGCCTACTTCCAATGCGGATATTGCATCCTGGAAGTTATAGAAGTAACCTTTTGGTTCTTGTTCAGGATTTTTCAAAATTGTCAGGTAATACATACCCAATACCATATCCTGAGAAGGTGTAATAATCGGTTTACCGTTTGCAGGAGCCAAGATGTTGTTGGTTGCAAGCATTAACATTCTTGCTTCTGTCTGGGCTTCAATTGACAACGGAACGTGAACGGCCATTTGGTCACCGTCGAAGTCAGCGTTGAACGCCGTACAAACCAGCGGGTGTAATTGAATCGCGCGGCCTTCTACAAGTTTTGGTTCAAATGCCTGAATACCTAATCTATGAAGGGTCGGAGCACGGTTCAACAATACCGGATGTCCGTCAATTACTTCTTCCAATATATCCCAAACTATTGCCTCAGATCGTTCAATTTTCTTTTTAGCTGATTTAATGTTTTGAACGTATCCTCTTTCAATAAGTTTATTAACTACAAATGGTTTAAACAGTTCAATAGCCATTTCTTTAGGCAAACCACACTGGTTCAAACTCAGCTGCGGACCTACAACGATAACCGAACGACCTGAGTAGTCAACACGTTTACCCAATAAGTTTTGTCTGAAACGGCCCTGTTTACCTTCAATAATATTTGATAGTGATTTTAATGCACGGTTATTCGGACCTACTACGGTTCTGCCTCGTCTGCCGTTATCAATCAGCGCATCAACAGCTTCCTGAAGCATACGTTTTTCGTTTCTTACGATAATCTCAGGTGCACCCATTTCCAAAAGTCTTTGCAAACGGTTGTTTCTGTTGATTACACGTCTGTATAAATCGTTCAAGTCTGATGTTGCAAAACGTCCGCCGTCCAATTGCACCATCGGTCTTAAATCAGGTGGTGTTACCGGCAGTACTTCCATAATCATCCATGCAGGATCTGTCTCGGATGAAATTAATGCATCAAGTAATCTTAAACGTTTGATAAGTTTACTTTTTCTTTGAACTGAGGTTACATTGCCTGCAAGTTCACTTCTTATTTCTTCTGCCAAATCTTTTATGTTAATTTCTGACAAAAGTTCTTTTATTGCTTCTGCACCGATACCTACCTTAAGTTCGGTTTCTTCGTTTTCCATAATATAATCTTCGTATTCTTCTTCGCCTAACAATTGTAATTTCTTGAAAGGGCTTTCTCCCGGTTCAATTACTACATAGTTATTGAAGTAAATTACCTGTTCCAAATCTTTTAAAGTCATATCCAATAACAATCCTAAATATGAAGGAATGCCTTTTAAAAACCAGATATGTGAAACAGGGGCAGCAAGTTTTATGTGACCCATTCTGTGGCGGCGGACTTTTGAATCTGTAACTTCAACACCGCAGCGTTCGCAGATGATACCTTTGTGTCTTACTCTTTTATATTTACCGCAATAGCATTCCCAGTCCTTTGTCGGTCCGAAAATTCTTTCACAGAAAAGACCGTCGCGTTCCGGCTTTAAGGTACGGTAATTTATTGTTTCCGGTTTTGTTACTTCTCCGTATGACCATTTCAAAATCCTTTCCGGTGAAGCTATACTTATTCGTATATAGTCAAAGTAATCTATGCTTGTTGACATGTTTGTTATTTCTCCTTTTATTTTGGCGGGGAAGTTTATCCCCGCTTAAATTGTTTTCTACAGATCGCCGAATGTTGCGGGTGTTTCAAAGAAGTTGATGTTCAACAACTCTGAATCAATGTCGGATAATGTACGTTTTGGGGCTGATTTTCTCAAATCATCCATATCACTCATTAAATCGACTTCTTCACCGTCTTTTTTCGATACTGTTATATCCAAACCGATACTTTGTAATTCTCTTACAAGTACTTTGAATGATTCCGGAATTCCCGGTCTTGGAATATTATCACCTTTTACTATTGCTTCGTAAGCTCTGTTTCTGCCGTTTACATCATCAGATTTGATTGTCAACATCTCCTGCAATGTATATGCGGCACCGTAAGCTTCCAAAGCCCATACTTCCATTTCACCGAATCTTTGTCCGCCGAATTGTGCCTTACCGCCTAAAGGTTGTTGTGTTACCAGTGAGTAAGGACCTGTTGAGCGTGCGTGAATTTTGTCGTCAACAAGGTGGACAAGTTTAAGGATATATGAAAGTCCTACAGCAACCGGTTCGTCAAATGGTTCACCTGTTCTTCCGTCGATTAATCTTACTTTACCATCTTCGGTTACCCAATCGCATCCGCTTTCTTTTATACCTTTCAATAATTCGTATTTTGTAGCTATTTCGGATTGAGCTTCTCCGTACATTTCATCGAATGATGGTGCTTCATAGTAATTACCTGTCAAATATGCTGCCAAACCTAGTAATAACTCGTAAGTCTGGCCAACGTTCATACGTGAAGGTACACCCAGCGGGTTCAATACGATATCAACAGGGGTTCCGTCAGGCATGAACGGCATATCTTCTTTTGGTAATATTCTTGAAACTATACCTTTATTACCGTGACGTCCTGAAAGTTTATCACCGACTGAAACTTTACGTTTTTGTGCAATATAAACCCGGATAACCGTATTTGCTCCCGGCGGCAGCTCGTCGCCTTTTTCTCTATCAAATACCTTTACGTCAATTACACGACCGCCTTCTCCGTGCGGAACTCTTAAAGAATTGTCTTTTACATCTCTTGCTTTTTCAGCAAAGATTGCACGAAGTAGTTTTTCTTCAGGCGGGTGTTCGGATTCGCCCTTAGGTGTTACTTTACCTACTAATATATCGTCTGCATAAACTCTGGCACCGATTCTGACAATACCGCGTTCATCGAGATGTCTCAAAGCATCTTCTGATACGTTTGGAATTTCGCGGGTAATTTCTTCCGGTCCAAGTTTTGTTTGTCTTGCGTCTATTTCCAGTTTTTCAATGTGTATTGATGTGAAAATGTCATCGTGCACGCATCTTTCAGAAAGTAGGATTGCGTCTTCAAAGTTGTAGCCTTCCCAAGGCATATAAGCAACAATTACGTTTTTACCTAAAGAAAGTTCACCGCCGCAAGTTGATGCGCCGTCTGCGATTACATCTCCGGCTTTAACCTTGTCGCCTTCATTTACGATAGGACGCTGGTTAATACATGTATCCTGGTTACTTCTTACATATTTCATCAATTGATATACGTGAGGTGTTTTTTGTTTGTCGCGGATTACAATTTCCTCACCGACAACTCTTTCAACAACACCGTCAACATCGGATACAATTACCATACCTGAGTCTTTTGCCGCCCTTGATTCTAAACCTGTTCCGACTACCGGTCTTTCGGTAATGAATAAAGGTACTGCCTGACGCTGCATGTTTGATCCCATAAGTGCACGGTTTGCGTCATCGTGTTCAATGAACGGAATCATTGATGTCGCCACTGAAATTATCTGTATCGGGCAAACACCTACATAATCGACTTTTTTGGACTCGCCCATTGTGAACTCTGAATGATAACGCACAGGAACATATTCATCTTTGAAGCTTCTGTCTTTGTTCAGCTGTACGTCTGCAGGTGCAACACGGAAGTTTTCGTCCTCATCTGCTGTTAAGTAATGCACTTCGTCAGTTACAATTCCGTCTTTTACCACAAAGAACGGAGACTCTACAAAGCCGTAGTCATTAACTTTTGCGTGTGTTGCAAGAGATCCTATCAAACCTGCGTTCGGGCCTTCAGGTGTTTCAACCGGACAAATACGCCCGTAATGTGACGGGTGAATGTCACGTACTGCAAAACCTGCACGTTCTCTCATTAAGCCGCCAGGACCCAGTGCTGATATACGTCTTTTATGTGTTAATTCGGCCAGCGGGTTTGTTTGATCCATAAATTGTGATAACTGTGAACTTCCGAAGAATTCCTTTAATGAAGCTACTAACGGTTTTGTGTTCAACAGGTTCAGCGGAGTTAGTGTTTCTGAATCCTGCAATGTCATTCTTTCTTTTACAATTCGTTCTATTCTTGAAAGACCTACTCTGAATTGGTTTTGTAACAGTTCACCTACTGAACGAATTCTTCTGTTTCCTAAGTGGTCAATATCGTCTAATGTACCTTCATCATATGTTAAGTTGATAAGGTATTCTATTGATGCAACGATGTCTTGAACAGTTAAGGTTCGTTGGTTTTTAGGAATATTTAAGTTCAACTTTTTATTTAATTTATAACGGCCAACACGTCCTATATCATATTTTTTCTCATCAAAGAAACGAGCTTCCAGTATTGAGCGTCCGCCTTGAGGTGATGCAGGATCGCCCGGGCGTAATTTTTTATAAACTTCAATTAACGCATCATCCGTTGTCTCGGTTGTATCTTTATCAAGTGTCTTTTTCAAAAATTCAAAGTGAGTGAATAAAGTTTCCATTTCAGAAACTGTTATGCCCATTGCCTTTAATAATGTGGTAGCAAGAATTTTTCTGTTTTTATCTATTTTTACGTAGATTAAATCATTGCTATCAGTTTCTATTTTTAACCATGCTCCGCGGTTAGGAATCATTGTGGCGTTATATAAACGTTTTCCTGCTGGTGATACTTCACGTTTGAAATATACCCCGGGAGATCTTACAATCTGAGAAACGATTACACGTTCGGCGCCGTTTACGATAAATGTACCTTTGTCGGTCATTGTCGGAATATCGCCTATGTAAACTTCCTGTTCCTTAATTTCACCGCTGTCACGGTTCACCAATCTTATCATAACGCGCAATTGTTTTGCATAAGTCGCGTCATGTATTCTTGCTTCTTCTACGGTGTACTTTGCGTTATCAAAAGTATAATTTGGTAAGAAGTGTAATTCTAATCTGCCTGTATAGTCTTTAATAGGGCTGAAAGACAACAATTCTTCTTTCAATCCTTCTTTCAAAAACCATTCAAAAGATTTTTTTTGCACTTCAATAAGGTCCGGTAAATCATCCAATCGAGTATGGGGAATACCCATCGGAGTTACTCTTTCTGCGTATTTTGTCTTAGACATTAAATTACCTCATTTTCTATAAATGGTACGTACTAAAAATTTAAAAATTCTAACTTGAGGCTGTTAACCTTTTGCCTTTAACCGGCAAATAAATTATATTTTCAGGGCTTTCTGTATTTAGGCACAAATCGCCCCCACTTTACTTTTACATGTTACTTCATCATAGTACATCAATATATTTAGTCAAGAAAATCTAAGCCTGTTTTTTTGATTTTGTTAAATTTTTGTTACAAAAAATTTAAATAAAAAATCACACGGCGAAAAGCTTGATTATTATTGAGTTTGACTGTCAAGGCATAAAGCGTATATATTGATATATGCGGCTTTCGCAGCAGACCTGAAAACCCTTGACAATTCAAACAAACGGCATTTTTGGTTGTTTGTGTAAAAACTGTTTATATATAAACTTTTTATTTTTGCTCATTAGTGAAAATAATCTATTTATGTCTAAAAAATTTCTGTTTAATCTTGCAAAACAGAAAAACTTTTGATAAAGTTTTTATTATGAAAAAGATAATTTTATTACTTGTGATAATTTTTGCAGGTGTATGTGCAAATGCAGAAGGGGTTAAGCTTACAGGTGAGGCACGTTTTGACTGGGTTGATATGACCCAGGTTCAAAGAGACTCCACTATTGAATATTATCATAATATTCTGTTTGGTGAAGATAGTGTTAATAATTATACAAAAGATGAATTTAAAGAGGAATTTGCTCCGTTTAAAAAGGATAAGAACTATAAAGAGCATTATATGCTCGCAAAAAATGATGTAAAAGAGACAAAAGAAGTAAATATTTGTTCCTTTTATTATAAGAAAAATATATTGATAATTTATGCACTCCAGTATAAAGATAATCCGCGTAATGTATTCTATTATGATCCGTATGGGCGTTTAAGATATGTGGACGTAATTTCAGAGAACTATCCGGATTTCCCTTATAATTCAAAACAGTATAAGTCTAATGGTAAACTCGTAAGCGCGATATATTTTACATCAAAAGATATGCAGTATATGTATGAACCGAACGGAGAATTTAAGGGGTTGTGGTACAAGGAAAAAATGTACGATAAAAACGGAAAACAAAAAGTTATTAGAACAAATTGGTAA
>CAYYAG010000039.1:0-11694 GCA_964470005.1 uncultured Muribaculaceae bacterium | reverse complement strand
CAACAACCTACCGGTTAACAGCCGGTTGCTCCGCCATTGAGCTACTGAGGATTATCTTTAGACAATTTCTTGTCAGAAACTTTTGATATAATTTATTATAGAATAAAAATTTTTCTTGTAAAGTACTTTTTTTTATTGGCAAATTGTGCAATTGTATGCTAAAATATTTTATATGAAAATAAATAGGGGGTATCTATGTCAAATCCGATTTTTAACAATAATATCAGAGAACAGACCCGCGTTTTAGACGGCGAGCCGATGACAATTAATGGTGCAGTTAATAAAACTCTTATACTTCTGGCATGCGTTGTAATTGCAGCTTTATATACCTGGTTTTTAGCCATCAACGGTTATACTGATAAAGCTCAAATATTAACTTTCGCCGGCGGGATCGTAGGATTTGTTCTTGCCTTAATAATTACTTTTACGCGAAGTGCGATGCATATTCTTACACCGATATATGCGATTTGTGAAGGATTTTTAATCGGAGGTGTTTCAGCGATTTATGCGGCACAATATTCAGGAATAGTTATGCAGGCTGTTTTGGGAACATTTGCAGCGTTGTTTTCCATGCTGACTTTATACAGGTTAGGCGTTGTTAGATGTACTGAAAAGTTTAGGGCGGTTATGTTTACGGCTTTACTATCAGTTGCAATTGTTTATTTAATCCAAATCATTGCAAGCTTTTTCGGACGCGGGATTCCGCAAATATTTACATCCAGCCCAATAGGTATTGGCTTTAGTATAGTAGTTATACTAATTGCAGCATTTACTCTTATCATTGATTTTGACTTTATAGAGCGCGGTTCTCAAATGCTTTTGGAAAAAAAATACGAATGGTATGGGGCCTTTGGACTCATGGTAAGCTTGATATGGTTGTATATTGAAATATTAAGATTACTTGCAAAATTTTCTGATAGAAGATAATTCTAAAGCTCTCCGGACAGGGGAGCTTTTTTAAATCAATTCTCCGTATATTTTTCCATTTTTATATTTGGTTAAGCGTACTGAACAAAGCTTATTCAGCATAGACATGTCATTAGACTTTATACGTACGGTCAGATAGTTTTCGGACATGCCTTTTAACATACCGTCATGTTTATCCGGCGACTTTTCTATTAAGACTTCCCGGATTTTACCGATATTTTTTCGTATAAATTCCTCATGCTTTTTTGCAGAAATCTCTTTTACAATAGCTGCACGTTCCTCCTTAACCTTTTCATCAACCTGATTCGGCATAGATGCACCTTTAGTGCCTTTGCGTATAGAATAAGGAAATGTATGAATCTGCGATAAGCCGGAAATTTCAAGATTTTTACGCGTAATTTCAAAATCTTCATCCGTCTCACCTGCAAAGCCTGTTATTATGTCACTCCCCAAGAATGGCATATCAAACATTGAATTTATTTTATCTATAAGTTTTAGATAATACTCAACCTTATAAAATCTATTCATGCTCTCAAGGGTTTTATTACAGGCAGACTGCAATGAAAGATGAAAATGCGGACAGAATTTGTTCGATGTTGAAAGAAACTCCAGTAATTCATCAGTAATTTCAAGCGGATTCAAAGACCCAAGACGATAACGATGAATCCTTGTTCTGTTTTCCACTGCTTTTAACAAGTCTGTAAGGCTTAAGCCGAAATCCTTGCCCCAAAGACCTATATGTATCCCTGTAAATACAACCTCATTAAACCCGTGTGATGCCAGGTTGTCTACCTGGTTAATTACAAAATCAATATCTGCGCTCCGGCTTTTTCCTCTTGCAAACGGAATTATACAATATGAACATCTGTTGTCGCATCCGTCTTGTATTTTTAGACTTGCACGCGTCTTTGACATATCATCAAGCGGAACTTTGTGAAACTTTTCAAGCTGCATTATGTCACTTGCATTAAATTTTTTATTGGAATTTATAAATGACGCCAGATTCAATTTATCATCATTACCAATTATGTAATCTATAAAACCATTCTTTAATAAATTTTCCTTCTCAATTTGCGCAAAACATCCGGTTAAAATGGTTATTATCTCAGGATTTTTATGCTTGGCGCTACGAAGAAGATACAAAGCCTCTTTATCACTTTTATGTGTAACAGAACATGAATTTAAAATGTAAATATCTGACTCATTAATTTTTGTAACTTTTTCAAATCCATTTTTTATCAGATTTTCTTCAATAAGCGCGCTTTCAAATTGGTTGGATTTACAACCCATTGTATGTATTAAAAATTTTTTCATCCTTTTTATGATAAGTAAAATAAAATTCAATGTAAATATTTATTAAAAAGAATTAATTAGTTAGCAAAATAATTTACATTTTGTTTTTACATGTGTATAATAAAAGTGTGAAAGGTGTGTGAAAAATGCAAGTAAATGCAATTAATGCGCAAATAACAGGCTCCGCACGTAATTTTACAGGCAAACGCGATAACATTGATGCGTTTATTAACCTGGACGATGGGGCTATTCAGAAATTAGCTTATATTAAAACCGCTCAAAAGGTTGATGATAAGAAGCATAGGCGGCTTGACAGAACCATTATGGCACTTGTTCCAGTAGCAGCAGGTGTTGCCTCAGCTGTTTTAACTAAAGGTAAAAATTTTACGCAAAAGGGCAGACTGGAAAATTTAATGAGCTTCGGTGCAACCACCGCAAAATGGTTTGCTGCATTTGGCATTATTGATTTGGTTTTCGCAGGTAAAAATAAATTAGACCAGAAATCCGATGCTTCTCGCAAATTCACACAAAATAACCCGTTCATATCATTCCTTGCAACAGCAGCATTAAGCTTTGCCGCTATTGCAGGAGCTAAAAAAGGATTTGGCGCCATACTTGATAAATATGGAACAAAATTTGTTAACAAATATGATGCTAAAATTACAGAGAAATTACTTGCCGCGGGCAAAAAATTAGATAATAAAGTTTTGAACTGGATGTCAGGGAAATTATCAAAATTATCAGAAAAAACTCCTTCCGCAATGAAAGAATTCGGTAAATCTGTATTAAGCTGGTCTCCAACGCTTCTTGCCCTCGGAGCATTAGTACACTCAGTAGATCATTCAAGCGTTAAGTCTAAGGAATTTTCAAAAAATTACAATTCTTTGAAAGAAAGACAGTTTGAACTATCAAAAAAAAGAATGCTTGAATTAGAACTTCAAAACGATTTTTTGCTGACACATCCAGGGAATAGAGCAGATTTAGAGCTTTTGAAAAATCCCAAAAAGGTTTGAATGTGTAGTGTGTAGTAAAGAAAAAAGACACCGCTTCTTCGGTGTCTTTTTAATGTGCCAATTTCGGATTAAGAGTAACCTCCCCATTGTGACATAAAAAAACAGCACCCTTTTGGATGCTGTTTTTTAAACTAAACTGGCTTAACGCATCAGTTCGCCGACTGCCTTGTAAACAGCCATACGTTTTGCCGCATCTTCCTCTGCCTGAGCGTAAAGAGCCTCCGCAGCTTCAGGGTTCGTTTTCATTAATGATTTATAACGACCTTCACTTCTTATGAAGTCTTGATAGCTTTCTTTCGGATCTTTTGCATCCCAGGTAAATGGAACTTCGTTATCAGGATTGTATCTGTATAACGGATAATATCCGGCTTCTACTGCACGCTTTTGCTCGGTTTGTGTCTTAGACATGTCAATACCGTGAGCTATACAAGGTGCATAAGCGAAGATGATTGACGGGCCTTTATATGCTTCAGCTTCCTGGAATGCTTTTAGAGTTTGTGCTCTATCTGCACCCAAAGCAACTGACGCAACATATACATAGCCATATGACATGCTCATCAAGCCCATATTCTTCTTATACGTTCTCTTACCGCCTGTAGCAAACTTAGCAACTGCACCGGTAGGAGTTGATTTAGAAGCCTGACCGCCTGTATTAGAGTAAACTTCTGTATCCAGTACGAGAATATTTACATCCTGATTTTGAGCTAATACGTGGTCAATACCGCCATATCCGATATCGTTAGCCCAACCGTCACCACCGATAATCCAAACAGATTTATCCGTAAAGTAATCTTGAAGCTCTCTAACCTTTGCAAGATCAGGACATGCAACATCTTTGTATCTTGCGAGAACTTCTTTTACTTTATCCTGAGCTAAATGAGCCTCCTCTGTTTTTGAATTTTCAAAGTGTGACATTGCTTCTTCCAACGCTGATTTCAAATCGGCAGGAGTTTTTTCATTTGAAAGAACCTTTTCAACATATGTTTTCAAGGTATCTCTGTTTTGATCAACTGCAAGCCTCATACCGAAACCGAATTCAGCATTATCTTCAAACAATGAGTTAGCCCATGCAGGTCCGCGACCTTCTTTATTAGTTGTATAAGGTATAGTCGGGAATGTACCTGAGTAGATTGAAGAACAACCGGTAGCATTTGCTACAATCATGTTTTCGCCAAACAACTGTGAAACAAGTTTAACATAAGGTGTTTCACCACAACCTGCGCAGGCCCCAGAGAATTCAAACAATGGTTTTCTGAGCATTGCACCTTTGATTGTTTTCGTTGTATTTCTGCCCATTACATTGTCAGGCAAAGCATCAAAGAATTTCTCATTTACAACCTGACATTCTGCTTCTTCTTTTTCTATAGAAGACCATATGAGCGCCTGTTTTTCAGGATTTTTATTGGCAGGGCACTGGTCAACACATACTCCGCAGCCGGTGCAATCTTTACAATAAACCTGAACTTTGAATTCCTCATCCGCAAGAGCAGGTTTTGCCGGAATTGTATTGAATGAAGCCGGAGCATCTTTAAGATTTTCCTTCTCAATCAATTTAGTTCTGATTGCAGCGTGCGGACAAGCAGATGCGCAAATACCACACTGAATACAATTTTCAGCATTCCAGTGCGGAACACGAGGTGCGATACCACGTTTTTCAAGACAGGCAGTTCCGGTCGGAATTACACCGTCATTTGACATTGCTGATACAGGAATATCATCACCCTTTTGTCTCATTGAAGGTTCAATAATTTTCTTAGCAAAGTCAGATGCATCATCTGAAATCAATTTGACATCATCAATACAACCAACCCCTTCTAATGATGCAGGGACAGGAACTTCCTGACAAGCATCAATAGCAGCATCAATAAGTGCCAGGTTCATATTAACAACGTCATCGCCTTTTTTCTTAAAGGTTTTCTTTGTCATTTCTCTCATACCTTCAAGAGCTTGTTCAAACGGGATAATACCTGAAACTTTAAAATATGCAACCATCATAACAGTGTTTGCACCTTTACCGCGTAATCCCGGCTGCTGCTCAATGAGTTTTTCCGCATCTACATTGTAGAATTTGATTTTCTTATCAATAATTGTTTTTTGCATATCGCGTGTTAAGTGTGCGAATGCTTCTTCTTTTGTATAAGGGCTGTTAAGTAAGAAAGTTCCGCCCTCTTTAATACCTTTTAACAAATCATATCTGCCGATGTATGCATGAGCTGAGCATGATACAAAGTCAGGTGCTGTGATAAGATATGTTGATTTAATCGGTTTGTCACCGAATCTTAAGTGGGAAACGGTTACGCCAAATGATTTTTTAGAGTCATAAGCAAAGTAAGCCTGTGCATCTTTATTTGTATATTGACCGATAATTTTAATTGAGTTTTTGTTAGCACCAACAGTACCGTCAGAACCCAAGCCCCAGAACATACAGTTTGTAGTACCTTCCGGTTCTGTTACAATATGTTCGTCAACTTTTAAAGATCTATGAGTTACATCGTCTTCAATACCAACAGTAAAGCCGTGGAAGCCGTTGTTTTCAGCATGTTTATAAACAGCCAGAACCATTGACGGAGTAAATTCTTTTGAAGATAAGCCATAACGTCCGCCTATCACTCTGACATCTTTATTTTCAAGAGCTGCTACAACATCTAAGTATAACGGTTCGCCTATTGAACCAGGTTCTTTTGTTCTGTCAAGAACTGTAATACGTTTAACTGATTTCGGCAATGCCTCATTGAAACGTTTAACATCAAACGGTCTGTAAAGTCTTACTTTAACCAAACCGTATTTAGTTCCTCGTTTTTCATTCAGATATTCAATAGTTTCTTCTATTGTTTCGCAACCTGAACCCATTGCAACAATTACATCAGTTGCATCAGCAGCACCAACATAGTCAAAAGGATGATACTGTCTGCCTGTTACAGCAGCAACTTTATCCATATATTCCTGAACTATATCCGGTACCATGTCATAGTATTTGTTAACAGTTTCACGGCCCTGGAAGTATACATCTGTATTTTGTGCACCAACTTTGCATATAGGTGCTTCCGGTCTCATTGCCCTGTTTTTAAATTCCTCAATATATTTTGGTTCAACAAGCTTTGCAATATCTTCGTATGAAATTTCTTCAATTTTATGAACTTCGTGAGATGTTCTAAACCCGTCAAAGAATTGCAAGAATGGAACTTTTGCTTTATAAGTTGCAAGATGCGCAATTAAAGCCATATCCATTTCTTCTTGAACAGAGTTTGCAGCGAGCATTGCATAACCTGTGTTACGACATCCCATAACATCAGAATGATCGCCAAAAATTGATAGTGACTGTGCCGCAATAGCACGCGCCGCTACATGTATTACGGACGGAAGCATTTCGCCCGCAATTTTATGCATTACAGGTATCATCAATAGTAAACCCTGTGAAGCTGTGTAAGTTGAGGTCAGAGATCCTGCTGCCAACGCACCATGTACTGCACCAGCAGCACCTGCTTCTGACTGCATCTCGGCAACTCTCACTTCTTTGCCCCAAATGTTTTTCTTGTGTTGTGATGCCCATTCATCTATCCATTCACCCATTGTAGATGATGGAGTAATCGGGTAAATTGCTGATACTTCGCTTAAGGCATAAGCAATATGTGCCGCAGCGTAGTTACCATCAACTGTTATAGTTTTTCCCGGCATAATTTAGTATCCTCCTTGTTTGCTATACTTAATAATTACCTACGTCCAATATCATAATACAAACATATTTTGTTGACAAAAAAATATCCTTGTAAATTTATGTTAATATTCCTAATATTTTTTTGTAAGTTGCGATAAAAAATTTTTTCAGGTATTTTATAACAATTGAAACAATTGAAAGGCAATTAAACATAATGAACATCAAACCCTTGACAGGATTTTATTTACCCAGAACTAACAACAACACCTACGAAAACCAAAAGTATCATACTGTTTTGCCCAATATGAGATTGAAAAACGATCAAGTATCATTTACCCACTCTATATTTTTAGATACATTGGAGCAACAGCATGAACTTAACAGAAAAAAATATGAGAAATATGCTGAAAAATTTTTTAACGTGCTGGAGAACATTGCAAATGAGTTTAGCGAAAACGGCGTGTCTTTTGACCGTGAATACGCTATGCAAAACCCCATAAAATCGGCAACTTCCATGAGCAGCAAAATTTCGCGTTCAGGTTCTCTTGATGTGCCTGATTTAATCCGAACAACCATTTATATGAAAAATCCTTATGACACAAACTTTATAAACAATGAATTTTTGCCGGCAATGGAAGAACATGGATATGTCCTTGCCAAAGTAAACGGCAAACCGGATATTGATTTTAGATTGGAGGGGCTGGGACGCCCGCAAGCATCAGGTTATGAAGATATTCAGATGCGCTTTGTTAAGAAAGACGATAAACAAAAAAAAGTTAAACATGAACTTATAGTGCTGTTCGGGCCAAACTATGCAGAGGCAAAGCATACAGAGTCAGAAAAGGTATATAACATTATAAGGCAGTTTGATGAGCTGCACATGGACTTTACAGATGCACCCGTCGGATCGCACCAGTTCAAAGCTGACAGATATATCCAGCTTATCAAAACACAGGCTCAAAATAAAATATCCAAGAAACTATTTGATAATGCAAAAAATAAAGATTTTTATAAAATAGATGATGTTGCACCTATTTCTTTTACACCGGAAAACAAAGCCGTGCTCAAAAATTATTTTCTTGCACTCCATGACAGAACACTAGATTACTATAAAGCCAAGAAAAAGCAGGCTCAAAACAGCGAAATTGCACTGATACAGCTAAAAAAAGATGAAAAAAACGATTTAGCGCTTATAAAATATATAGGTGATATGTTGAGGGCTTCAATCAAATATTTTGAAATGAATCAACAATAGCAACATTTTCAATATGATACGTATGGCAGAACATGTCAAACGGTTGAATACTTTCTACAACAGCTCCTTTTCCGGCCAGATATCTTAAGTCTCGGGCTAAAGTTGCGGGGTTGCAGCTTACATAAATTATTTTACCGGCTGAAAGTTTTAAAGCGTTGTCAAGAGCTTCTTTTGTACAACCTTTTCTCGGCGGATCAAGAACTATTACGTCAAATTTCCTTTTTTCCTTTGCAAAAAATTTACCGGCATCCATATTATTTATTTCGACATTTGTTATTTTATTTAATTTAAGTGACTTTTTTGCTAAAACACATGACTGTATATTTTCTTCAACACTCACGACTCTTTCACATACATCACTTAAGCAAATTCCAAATGCCGTAATCCCTGCGTATGCATCCAGAATAATCGGATCCTCAAAGTTTTCGGATATATAATTTTTTACATACGCAAAAATATTCTCAGCACTTTTAGGATTTACTTGAAAAAACGTATTTGCACCAATTACAAAAGTTTTATTCAGGATTCTTTCATATACAAAATCATCCCCTACAGTACACTTTGAAACTTCCCCCAGAATTACATTTGTCCTTAGGATATTAAAATTGACACATACGCCCGAAACATCAACAAATTCATTATAAATTGCACGTGATAAGTTTTGAACATTACGCGGAACATCCTTTGAATTTATTACAAGGACAACTAGACTCTTACCTGTTGAGACTGAATTTCTAATAACGATATGGCGCAAAAGCCCTTTATGAGTACTTTCATCATAAACCGAAACAGCAAACTCCGGGGCTTTCTCCCTTATATAATCAATAATCCTGTCACAAATTTCAGGCTGTATAGGACAGTGTTTAATGTTTACAACTTCATGCGTGCCTGTTTTGAAATATCCGGTCAAAATGCGTTTTGAAACTTTTGTTTGAGCCACTGGATACTGAACTTTATGTCTGTATTCTCTAACTTCCGGGCTTGGGATTACATTATTAACTTTAACATCAAGCCTACCAATATTTTTCATTGCATCTTCGACAATCAGTCTTTTTAATTCTAACTGATAATCATAATCTATATATTGAATCTGGCAAGCACCGCACACCTTCTGCATTGCACAAAAAGGTTTTACACGATGCTGCGAAGGTTGAATAATTTCAAGCACTTTTGCGTTCAGGTATGATTTGTTTCGCTTTGTGATCTTTATACGCACGACATCGTCCGGACAGGCATTTTCAACAAAAATTATAACGCCATTGTCACGTGCTATCCCATATCCTAGATTTGAAAACCCTTCAATTTTTACAATAAGTTCATCCTGCATATATACATTATATTATGAATTGTTAAATTTTGGTTAAAAAGATAAGGTTATATAAAAAAGAGAGTTATAACGTAAGTGTAAAGATTAAAAAGTTTGAAAGGAGTGTTGAATATGAAATTTTTAGTTAGAAAAGCACCGGAAAATTTTATAAGAACTGTAAATGATGAAATCAGCTCTTTATTAAACAGACATTTTGATAGTTATTTCCCTGAAGCTGCATACTGGGAAGATATGGACAAATACTCAATGCCGGTAGAAATGGCTGACCAAGATAAAGAATTTGTTGTAAAAGCTGAACTTCCCGGAGTTAAAAAAGAGGATTTGGATATTGATATTGATAAAAAATACATAACCATAAACGCTAAAAAAGAAGAAGAAACTGAAGTCAATGAAAATTCTTACAAAAAATCCGAGTTCAGATACGGAGAATTTTCAAGGACTGTTTACTTTCCCGAAGATATTGATGTTGAAAAAACAGAAGCAAAACTTGAACATGGAGTATTAAAAATTCATGCTCCTAAAATTCATATTGAAAAAGATACTAAAAAGAAATTAACCGTTAAATAATTAATAGTATACAAAAAAAAAACGGGCGACCATATGGTTGCCCGTTTTTTGACTTTTAAAAAATATATTCCATATTATTATATATGGATATTGCAAAAGAAGAAGTTTATATTTTATACAAATATGATCCTTTTATTGGAGAAAACAAAATTAAAGGAATTTACAAATCAAACACACGAGCCGTTAACTTCAAACGTTATCTTGAGAAGCGAAATGAAATAAAGCAAACCAAGAACGAGGATTATTCAACATATTCCATAGAGCGTACCAGGATTTATATTGATTTCAGCACATAAAAAAAGTCCCCTGCAAAATGCAGGGGAGTCGAAGGATTCAAAGACTATGCCAGGTAATTATCAACCGACTGATGTCTGTTACAGCCATTTGGGCAAAAGGATACGTGTATCCATATGCCGCTTTTACCTGACTCAAAAAGCAACTGATCATATGGAAGCGTCATTTTAATATAATTAAAAACCTCTTTCATATTCCTTTGTGGGACAATAATATCCGCAGCCTGACCTTTTATATGCTGGGAGTTTGGTGCCCCTCCTATTTTTTTATTTAACAATTCACATCTGTAGCCGCTTGTAATGATTACAGGACAGCCCAAATAATTTCTCAGCGGTTGTAAAACATTTTCACAAAGGGCTTTTAAATTCCCTATTACATACACTGACGGGCGATTATCTATATTATTTGCTGCTGCTGTTACGGAATATGTAAGTTCATTTATTGTAAAATTTTCAGTAAGTTTCATGGTTTTCTGTCTTTGCTTTTAGTTTAGCCATCTCAAGTCTGATTTCAATCTGTTCCTGACGGATATTTTGAGTAAATTCAACCACATCAGCAAGAGTTGTACTTGTATCGGAAAGAGTATGAATGCCTATCCCCAGACTAACTAATCCTGTAATAATAAGCCCGCCGAAAACACTTAAAAAGGTGTTATAAAACTTTTGAGTATTACGTTGTGCTTCATATAAACTATTAACTTTATCAACAAATGATATATGTCCGTCCGCCTGGTTTATCCCTCCAAAGAAAAAACAATGCATATCTCGACAGCTTTTAGTTAAATCATCAAATTCTTTTTTAAAATTCTCAAGCTCTGTTTTAAGCATCATATGATGTTCAAAACATTTATCCGGTTGATGAGCCATATTCAGTCCTTTTTATCAAATTTTTTACGCAACTTATTATAATTTCCTGTATCTTCTGCAATAAAAAACTCTTTATATCTGTCTGTTATAGCAAAGATTTGTTCCGCAAGATTTGTTGCTTCTTTTAAGCGTTTTTTATCCTTTATTATTTGGGTTTCGGATTGAGTTTCCTTTTGTGAGGATAAATAGTTGAAGAGGCTCGTTAAAGCCTCCCCAACTGATTTTATTGCATCTTTTATGTCCATCACCCTTCCTCTCCGTCTATCTTATCTACCTGTTTTAACATAAATTCATCCATTACTTCAAATCCCATATTGATTATTGGTAAAAACAAATCATCTATCTTGTTTTCGGAGATCTCTATCGCTGTATTTACAAGGTCTTTTGCAAAAGACACTACTGCCGGAGATATAACCTCACAGTTTCTTTCGCAGCATTCCAATAATGCCTGTTTCATTTCTTCATTCATTCTCTACTCCTCACTTTCTTCGTTGTTT
>CAYYAG010000038.1:0-12084 GCA_964470005.1 uncultured Muribaculaceae bacterium | reverse complement strand
TTGTTTTTAACACTTTCACCCTGCAAAAAATAAGTTAAGCATTGTTAAACGTTTTAACCTGTTTAGTGCAATTTGCTATACAATTCCTAATTTAATTCACTTGCATTTTTCAATAAAATTTGATATCCTAAAAAGCAAGGAGTAAATTATGAAGTGCTATAAGTCAAGATGGATATTAACTTCAACAGGAGAAGTGCTTGAGAACATGGCACTTGTCGTTGACGAGGGTAAGTTCTTAGATATTATTCCTAATAAAGATGCTTCCAAATTTGAGGAAAAATATGTTAAAGATCTCGGAAATTCCGTTGTTACTCCGGGATTTATCGATATGTTTACCCAGTATCAATATTCCAATCTCGGTAAAACCAAAACTCATGGAATTAAAAATAATCTAAAAAAGTTCTTCCAAATAATTGCAAAAAAATATACTTTTGCAGGTGTGAAACCTGACAATTACAGCTTGAAATGGGCAAATATTCTTAGTGATTATTTTGTGCTTGATAAACACGAAAAAATTCAATCATTTAAAGACGGTCTTGAAGCTTCAATAAAAGCCGGAACTACTTGTATAGCACAGGTTTCTAAAGAAGATAAGTATTTTGAAGTTATAAACAGGGCTCCAATTAAAAGTTATTTGTTCTTCGAGGTTTTTGCTGACAGTTCAGATAAAAGTAAAAAACAGTTCAAAGCTTTACGTGAAAAAGTAGAAAATTATGTTTTTCATAAAGGTGATAATACCCATATCGGTATAATGCTCCACTCTATACCCGGCGTACACAAAAAATTGTGGGAATTGTTTTCCAAATATTGCCGCAAACATAATATGCTTTTAATGACTCGTTTTGCAGAATCCCAAGATGATATGGAGTGGCTGGAATACGGATTTTCCGATATTGATTTGCTGCATAAATTTATGGGGCTTAGAAAAATTACTCCGTATAAACGTACTGAAAATCCTGTACAATATCTTAACGGACTTAAGGTTTTAACTAAAAAAGTTATTGTTGCAAATGCAAATTATGTTCCGGAAAATGAACTGCAAGAACTTGCGGAAACCGGTGTGAAATTCGTTTATCAGCCAAGATATAGTCAAGAAATTTGTAATAAAAAGCTTGAATTCAGTACTGTATTGAAGTATTTTGATAAAAATTTCGGCTTTTCTTCCCAAAGTTTTGCACGGGATAAAGATTACAGCCTCTTAAAGCTTGTGGTTGATTGTAACAGCGAAAACCAGCTTGATGTGCTTGAGCTTTTAAAATATTTGACTATATATCCGGCAAAGATTTTAAGGCTGGATCATTTGACAGGATCAATAGAAATAGGAAAAGATGCTGATTTCAATGTGTTTAAGCTCGAAGATGGCGAAGATTACAGGGCTTTAATTAATAAACATTTTCCTTATTCAACTTATTCCAAAGGTCGAAAAATTGTAAAACGCGGGGGGGTACGATTCACTCTATGACAATCTTATGTGAAAAGTTTACTGTCCATACGAAGGGTAATACCGACATTATTGACATCACAAATGATGTCAAAAACCTTGTGTACCGCCATTCCTTACAAAATGCGGTTGTGTATGTTTATGTCGCAGGCAGTACGGTATCAATTACGAATATTGAGTTTGAGCCGGGACTATTGGTGGATTTGCCTGAAGCTTTGAATAAAATTGCGCCTGTTAATAAAAATTACCACCATGATGAAATGTGGCATGATGGAAACGGTTACGCTCACGTAAGAGCCTCCATTGTCGGTAATTCAACCATGGTCCCCTTACTTCAGGGGGCTTTGCAGCTTGGACAGTGGCAGCAAATAGTTTTGGTAGATTTTGATAATAAAGCAAGGACGAGGACGGTTCATGTTCAAATTTTGTACTAACTTTAATATATTCTCATTTAAACTTAAATGTGGTTTTACTCTGGCAGAAGTTTTGCTTACGCTTGCTATAATTGGAGTGGTTGCTGCTATGACTATTCCTACTTTAACAAAGGAATATAGAAGATCTTCCTCAATTGCTAAACTCAAAAAAACATATTCTACGCTTCAGCAAGCTATACAAAAGACTATGGCAGATAACCTCGGTTATTCTTATGTGAACTTTTCGGACAATGATACAGATAGTATGATTGAGTGGTATAATTACTATCTGAAACCTAATCTTAGAATACAAAAAGATTGCATGGATGTTGAAGGGTGCTGGCATACCAGCGGTACAACAAAGCAGCTGAACGGCTCAACTGCCCTGTGGGATCAGGGAACAAAGGGTATTGGTGACAATATCATAGTTTTCCAGACATTTGATAATGTATATGTAAATATGGATGGC
Organism: uncultured Muribaculaceae bacterium; assembly: GCA_964470005.1. Classification (GTDB taxonomy): domain Bacteria; phylum Cyanobacteriota; class Vampirovibrionia; order Gastranaerophilales; family Gastranaerophilaceae; genus SIG32. The sequence goes on along the minus strand of CAYYAG010000038.1, from coordinate 9,761 downwards.
GCTGCTGCCGCTGATATTCAGAATAGCTTTGGCGTAAATATGAATGAGCCGGGGCTGGTTATACATGTTGATGTGAATGGTGATAGTGAGCCTAATGTTATTGGGAGAGATATTTTTGTTTTTATTTTTAATAACAAAATTCTTTTACCGGCCGGATATAATAAGACAAATGATGAGGTCAATGCGGATTGTTCCGAAGGCGGAACCGGTTATTATTGTTTCTCTTATATTCTTCGTAATAACTGGAAAATTAATGACGATATGATTTTATAAAAATCTTATGAAAGTTGTACAAAATATTTTATAAGTATCTTTGATAAAAAGGGCAGTCGATAGGCTTTTAATCCGCTGAATTTTATTGCTTTACCGTCTTTTGCACAAAATGTGAGAGATCGGGTTTTAGGAGATTTAGCAATGACCTGTCCTGCGGCTCCTGTTTTGTCGAGTATTCTTGCTTTATAGGGATTAACTATAAAAAATAAGTTTTTATAAGTTATATATGTCGGAAGATAAGGGTGCAGCGCCCGGATTGTGTTTATAATTTCCTTTGAAGTCTGTTTTTCAAAGTCCAACATTTTTTCATTTCCTGAAATGTTCGAAAAATAACTTGCCTCTTTTTCATTTTGATCCACAGGCTGGATTATTCCTGCGTTAAGCCTTTTTAAAATTTCGCAGGTCAAAAGTCTTGCCTGAAAGACAGTTTTCTCTTTTAACTCTTTTGCGGTATCACATGGAAGTATGTCAACTTTTTGTTGTGCAAGAATAGGGCCTTTATCAAGTTCTGTTGTCATCAGATGGAATGTGATTCCTGACTGAGTTTCTCCATGCAGAATGGTTTGAATATATGGATTTGGACCCCTATATTTGGGCAAAAGTGACGGGTGAACATTTATTGTGGCAATAGCAGGAAGGTCAATAATTTCTTTTTTTAATTTTTCTTTCCAGGTGCCTACAAGGATTATATCAGCATTGAGTTTTAGGATTTCGCGTTTGAATTCTTTTGAATTTGCGGATTTACATTTTATTTCATATATTTTTCGCTCTTTTATCATTGTGACTTCAGGAGAACTTTTAAAAAAGTCAAGCAAAAAAAGTTTAAAACTGGAGAGGTAAGTCCTTTCTGACCTGAATACGGCAGAAACGTTAAACCCTGCGTCATTGACACCTTCCATAAGGTTTGCCAGCATTTCTCCTTTTCCTAAAATAACAACTTTCATATAAACCTCGCTGTTAGTATTTGATTTTGGATGCTCGTTCAATTTCTCTTTTTTGATCTTTTTTGGCCAGATCATCGCGTTTGTCGTGAAGTTTTTTACCTTTTGCAAGCCCTATTTCAACTTTTGCAAGACTTCCTTGAAAAAACACTTCCAAGGGTACAATTGTGTAATTTTCTTTTTTAACTTTGCTTTGCAGTTTTAAAATTTCTTTTTGTGTAAGTAAAAGCTTGCGGGTTCTTTCCGGATCTTTGTTGTAGCGGTTACCCTGTTCATATGGAGATATATGACATTTATATAAAAATATCTCATTATCCTCTATTTTGCAAAAGCTGTCTTTTAAATTTATTGCATTATTCCGTATGGATTTGATTTCTGTACCCGTCAAAACAATTCCGGCTACATATTTTTCAAAAATTGTGTAGTCGTGAAATGCTTTTCTGTTAGATGTTACAACTTTTCGTTCCATAGGATGATTATATCATAGAATTATGCATAAAACATTTTACGTAGTGTGAATCAGAAATTTGGGTTTTATCGGGTATTTTTTCTCTGCAAATTGGCATGCAGTACGGGCATCTCGTATGAAACTTACATCCATCCGGCAGATTGGATGGAGATGGCAGATCGCCTTCCAGAATGATTTTTTCTTCGCCAGTTTGAGTAATTTGTGGGACTGAACTTAATAGTGCTTTTGTATATGGGTGTCCGGGCATGAAAAAAATTTCATCTGTGTTGCCAAGTTCTACAATTTCGCCGAGATACATTACAGCAACCCTGTCCGATAAATATTTTATGACGCTTAAATCGTGTGAAATAAATAAAAATGTGAGATTGTAGTCTTGTTTTAATTCCTGTAAAAGATTTATAATTTGAGCCTGAATGCTTACGTCAAGCGCACTCACAGGCTCATCTGCAAGTATGAATTCCGGATTTAATACAAGTGCACGTGCAATTGCAATCCTTTGGCGCTGCCCGCCGGAAAACTCGTGCGGATAAAGATTTAAACATTCATTATCCAGTCCTACTTTGCATGCTGTCCTAATTACCCTTTCCCGTATTTCATTATCAGTCAAATCCGTGTTAATTTTCAACGGTTCAGCAAGTGTATCAAAAATTTTCATTTTCGGATTCAAACTTGCATAAGGGTTCTGAAAAATCATCTGGACTTTTTTGCGGAAGTTTTTTAACTCCTCTTTTTTCATTTGCAAAATGTTATCATTTTCAAAAATTATTTCTCCTTGACTGGCCTTTTCAAGGAGTATTATTGCCTTTGCAAGTGTTGATTTGCCGCAACCGGATTCACCTGCGACTGCTAAAATCTCTCCTTTTTTTATATCAAGCGAGAGATTATTTACAGCATAAATTGTTTCTGCTGCTCCTAAAAGCCCGCGTTTGGTTTTGTATTCAACCGATAAATTTTTTATTTCTAAAAGTGCATCTGACATAGAATAATTTTATCTTATTTAACACCATATTGCAATCAGCTACGTATTTATAATTCGCGTCTGCCTTCAATAGCTTTTGCAAGGGTAATTTCATCAGCATATTCCAAATCTGCACCTACCGGCAGCCCAAAAGCAATTCTGGAGATTTTTATTCCGAAAGGTTTTATTAATTTAGTTAAATAAAGACTTGTTGCTTCCCCTTCAACAGATGGTGGAAGTGCAAGAATAATTTCTTGTATTTCATCTGATGTCAGGCGATTTAACAGCTCTTTTATCCGGATGTCATCTGCGCCAATTCCGTCCATTGGGGATATAAGTCCTTGAAGTACATGATACAGCCCCTTATATTCGTTAGTTTTTTCAACAGCGATTAAGTCTTTTGTTTCTGCGACAACGCAGATTATGGATTTATCGCGTGAGGTTGAAGTGCAGATTTCACACGGGCTTTCTGATGATATATTAAAACAAATTTCGCAAGTTTTTGTATTTTGTTTTGCTTCAATCATAGCGCGTGCAAATTTTTCCACTTCATTTGCAGGCATTCTTAGAAGATAGAACGCCATGCGCTGGGCAGATTTTGGTCCGATGGACGGAAATTTTTGAAAGTGCTCTATCAAGGCTGCAATAGATTTTGGGTAAATCATTAGAATAATCCCGGAATATTAATCCCGCCTGTAACTGATTTCATTTTGCTTTCCATCAAATCCGTTGCCTTCATGCTGGCCTGTAAAATTGCTGTAGTAACTATGTCTTCAACCATTTCAACGACTTCCGGATCAACAGATTCGGGATTATCCGGATTCAGTGCTTCCGGTTTTAATTTAATGGATTTAAATCTGCCCTGTCCGTCGCAGGTTACAACAACGGCTCCGCCTGCAGCTTCGCCAGTCACTTCGGTTTTTGCAAGCTCGTCTTGAGTTTCTTTTAACTTATTTTGTAAATTTTGAGCCTGTTTCATCATTTGCATGATATTCATAAATTACTCCTCCATATATAGCCCTATATCATTTTTTATTATACAATAAAAATATGAAGAAGGAAACTTATTTACAAGAATCTTTGCGAAATGGCAGAATTATGCGCTGGACATGCAAAATGCCGCTTAAGGTTTACATTGCACCTATGAAATTTTATTCAAAACAGGGACAGGATGCACGTTATCGTGCAATGGTGAAAAAAGCCCTTGATTCATGGCAGGCAGCAACGCGCGGTAAAGTTTCATTTACGATTGTTAACACTCTTTTGGAATCGCAAATTAATGTTGATTGGAAACGTGTTGAAAGGAAAGCTTTAGGGCATTGTTACTTCGATTACGACGGTGCGAACAGATTGTACAGTGCGGAAGTCAATATAGGCCTTACTGACGGACTTATACACAGAGATTATATGGATGACGGTGAGGTTTATCACACTATATTGCATGAAATTGGTCATGCTGTTGGCCTCGGACACAGCCCTTTTCCCAGAGATATTATGTATACCCCGCACCAAAAGGGAGTATTATCAATTTCGTCTTCTGATGCGTTGACTTTAAACTGGTTATACAGTCTGCCTATGGGGGCAACGGCAGATGATATTGCGGCAAAATATTCTGTAAGCGGTGCTGATATTGATGAGATGATAGCTAAAGTTATTCATAAACATGGTGGTAAGCATAATGCCCCGATGCCAAGAATAAAGCGTAGAGATTTAATGGATGAGCAGGATTCCATTGCTAATTTAAGAAAATATCATTTGGCGCTTCAAAATGTTAAACTTCCAGAGGATGCCCGTAAATTTTTATCAAGACCAAAAGATGTTTAATCTATTATGTAATCTATATTGTACTTTTTAAGCAATTCGTTATAATGTTCCTTGTGTTCAATAACATATTTTCTTGTAAGCTTCATATCTATCGGGTAGCTGCATAAATACATTAATTCTTCGCGCGGGAGAATTTTATTTGCAGCTTTTATGTAACTATTTAAAACCCTGTTGCCTTTTTCAGATGCCTCAGAAAAATTTATTATATGGCTGTTAAGCACATCTTCAGCCTCTTGCGCATAACTTTTAAGTTCAGGATAGTTATTATTCTTTATTTTTATCAGATTAATCGAAAGCCCGTCATCCCATCTGGAATTAGGATAGAAGCCCATTTTGATATGAAACGGTACTGCTGTCGGAGAGGATTTTAAGGTTATCCCGTCGCTATTATTTTCCAGCATCTCGATAATGTTTATAAGGTGCATGCATGTTCCGAGTCCGCGATTTTTATCTATGGAATCCATGGTGCCTATGTAAATATAATCTTTTTTAGGATGGACTACTATATATTCTTTTGCAGCCAACCCACTATAGTCATTTGAAAATTTTATGTTATAACTATTGTTATTTTGCCTTATATTTTCACTGATGCTGATATTATGTACGGTATGATCTTCGTCACTTGTGCGGCAGGAAAAATCATCAAAAATCTTTATGCCCTTATCGTTATCCCTTAGGGAAATTTTCTGAAAGGTTATGCTGTTGTTTATAGAATTTATTCTCATTTGTTATTCTAAATGTACCTGAATGTAAAAATTTGCCTGTTTGTTGATAAGTTTTATTTTTTGTGTATAATATACTTAAAAAAGGGATATAAGGAAAATTTAATATTATGACAGTTCAAGATTGGTTTGAAAAACGTAAAGAGGCACAGATTCAACGTCGTGCTCTTGAAGCAAAAGCAGCTCAGGTGGTCGAAAATCCGGATTTATGGACAAAATGCATTCATTGTGATGCGCAGTTATTGAAATCGGATATTGAAGACAATATGATGGTATGTCCTGTTTGTGATTATCATTTTAGGATAAATGCAAGAACACGTATTCAGCAGCTTTTTGATGAAAACTCTTTTGAAGAAATGTTTTCTGAGATAAAGCCTACTGATCCCTTAGAGTTTGTGGATACAGAACCGTATAAAGACAGGCTCCGCAGAGCCACTGAAAAAACAGGTCTTGATGAGGCTGTTGTTACAGGTATAGGGTCTATAGAAGGTAATAAAGTTGCTGTTGCTATTATGGACTTTGACTTTATGGGTGGCTCAATGGGTAGCGTAGTCGGTGAAAAGGTAACGCGTATTATCGAAAAGGCAATTGAATTAAGATTGCCGGTGATAACTGTTACATCATCTGGCGGGGCCAGGATGCAGGAAAGTGCCCTGAGCCTTATGCAAATGGCAAAAACATCATGCGCCTGTGCAAAGCTGGATGATGAAAAACTGTTGTATATAAATTTGCTTACAGAACCTACATTCGGCGGGGTTACGGCAAGTTTTGGCACACTCGGTGATATTATTGTAGCAGAACAAGGTGCAAGAATTGGCTTTGCAGGCAGACGTGTTATTGAACAAACTATCAGACAGAAACTTCCTTCAGATTTTCAGACCGCTGAATACCTGTTGAAATACGGACAGGTTGATGTGGTTTCTTCACGTAAGGATTTGAGAAATACTCTGGCAAATATTTTGTCAATGCATAAGATTAGTTGAGGTAATAATGTCTACAATTTTGGATTTTGAAAAGCCTATTATGGAAATTCAGGAAAAAATAGAGGAACTAAAAAAAATAAGTTTGGAGTCCGGCATGGATTTAGATAAAGAAATTGAAACATTTGAACAACAGGCGGATGACTATAGAAAAGAATTGTATTCTAATCTGAAGCCGTCTCAAAAAATGCAGATTGCGCGACATCCGGAAAGACCTAATTTTTTGGATTATGTGAATTTGATGTGTACGGATTTTGTTGAATTGCACGGCGATAGGGAAGGCTCTGATGACCGAGCAATTATAGGCGGTCTGGCAAAAATTGACGGGAACCCTGTTATGATTATCGGTACCATGAAAGGTAAGTCAACTAAAGAAAATCTTGAGTATAATTTCGGGATGCCTCAACCTGAAGGTTACAGAAAAGCCCTTAGATTGTTTAAACATGCTGATAAATTCAATATTCCTATAGTAACTATTATTGATACACCTGGTGCATATCCGGGAATAAGTGCAGAGGAAAAAGGGCAGGGAGCTGCTATTGCTGTTAATTTGCGCGAAATGGCAAAGCTTGAAGTTCCGGTAATAGCGATAATTTCCGGTGAGGGCTGTTCGGGTGGAGCGCTCGGACTTGCTGTTGCTAATAAAGTTTATTTGCTTGAGCATGCCTATTATACCGTAATTTCACCGGAAGGGTGTGCCTCAATTCTTTGGCGCGATGCTTCTAAAAATAATGAAGCTGCTGAAGCCCTTAAAATTACGGCTCCGGATTTGCTGAAGTTCGGTATTATAGACGGGGCAATAAAAGAGCCGGTAGGTGGTGCTCATACAAATTACGAACTTGCTGCTGAGGAAATGAAACATACGATTATTTCCGCGCTTGATGAGCTGAATAAATTTAGCGGTGCGGATTTGAAATCCATGCGTTATAAAAAGTTCAGAAAAATGGGTGCGTTCCTTGAACAGTAAGGTATGAAATGCAATGTGCTGTATATTATGAGTTGTCTTTAAAAATCAATCCGCAGATGGCAGATGTTATTTCTGAATTTTGTTTTGCGAATATGCCATGTCAGGGTGTTATACTGGCAGAAGAAGCCTACAAAGATCTTGAAATGATTTCAACAACTGAGGGTACGTTGAAAATTTTTCTGACAGAAAAGGTTGATGTTGCGAAAATTCTTGGCGAACAACGTATGCTTCTTAAGGCTCGCGGCTTTTTAGATGATGAATTGGGAAGCTGGGATTTTGCTTTTGAGGAAAAATATAACCAGGATTGGTCCAAAAAATGGAAAGAAAAATGGGATGTAACCTATGTTTCTGACAGAATTACTGTTGTTCCGGATTGGATTTTGTATACTCCGAAATCCAATGATGAAGTTGTTATTAAACTTGAACCGGGCAGTGCTTTTGGCACTGGTACACACCCGACAACTCAGCTTTGTATGTGTATGATACAAAAATATATGCAGGCATCGGCAAAAGTTGCTGATATCGGCACGGGCTCAGGTATTCTGGCAATCTGTGCCGCTAAATTTGGTGCATCTTATGTGTACGGTTGCGATAATGATGAAACTGTCATAGAAGTTGCTGCGCAAAATGCATTAAAAAACGATGTGAAATGTGTTTTTGAGCATAATACAGCGGATAAATTAACGGAAAAATTTGATTTTGTACTGGCAAATATCCTGCACAATGTTCTTGCAGATATTATGCTTGACTTAAAAAGATTATTGATGCCGGATGGACTTATTGTTTTGAGCGGCATACTGGATGAAAAAAAACAGATTGTTATTGATTCAATAAAAAAATGTGGTTTAATATTAGAGGAAGAAGTCCGAATGAATCAGTGGACAGCATTTGTTGTGAGGGAAAAATGACAGGAAATACAGCTATTATAATTCCGGCACGTTACGGATCAAGCAGATTAAAAGGTAAGCCGTTGATTGAAGTTAATGGAAAACCAATTATACAGTGGGTTTTTGAAAAGGCAGTGAAAGCAGCTCTTGCGGATCGTGTTATTATTGCAACAGATAATGAGGAAATTTTGACAACTTGTCTTTTGTTTGGCGCTGAGGCTGAAATGACATCTGAAACACATAACTGCGGCAGTGACAGAATTCAGGAAGTTATGGAACGTCATCCTGAAATAGAGTATGTTGTTAATCTTCAGGGAGATGAGCCGTTAATTAGGCCGGAAAGCATTGATGAGGTTATTAAAAATATTCGCGAGGATGAAAATGCTGATATCTCAACTTTAATCAGAGTTTTGCGAGATAAAAAAGAAATTGAAAATCCGAATTTGGTAAAGTGCGTAGTGGATAATAACGGTTATGCCCTCTATTTTTCCAGATCTAAAATACCTTTTGAACGCAATGAAGGCCATGCAACTTTTTACGGACACCTTGGAATTTACGGCTATAAACGCGAAGCTCTTCGAAAAATGACTGCTTTGCAGCAAACTTCTCTTGAGCTTTCTGAAAGTCTTGAGCAGCTTAGAGCTTTGCAAAACGGTATGAAAATTAAAACCAGTGTTGTTGATTTCACGCCTATTGGTATTGATACAGTGGAAGATCTTGAAAAGTTTAGGAAGATAATTGCGGCACAACTTTAAAAAAAATGCTGTTTTTCCAAAAAAAATGCTTGCAATTTTTCTTTACTTAGGTTAATATATCGTTATAAAAATATAAAAAAATAAATAATTTGTAATATTTCATTTAAAGTTAGTGGTGTAAGATTTATAAAGGTAAGGAAAAGACTATGACAGAAAATGTTGAAATGCCTAATGAAACCGAAGATCGTCAACGTATTTTGCTGGCAGATGACGAAGCAAGTATCCGACGTATATTAGAAACCCGTTTAAAGATGGCAGGTTATGATGTTTATACTGCACAAGACGGAGAAGAAACTGTTAATGCGTTTAATAAATATAATCCTGATCTGGTAGTTCTGGATGTTATGATGCCGAAAATGGATGGTTATGGTGTAACCAGAGAAATTAGAAGAACATCAGATGTACCTATTATTATATTGACAGCGTTAGGCGATGTTTCAGAAAGAATTACTGGTCTTGAACTGGGTGCTGATGATTATGTAATTAAACCATTCAGCCCGAAAGAATTAGAAGCCCGTGTAAAGGCGGTCTTAAGACGTACAAATAACCGTGAGGCTTCTGCTCCTGCCGGAAAGGTTACAAAAAATGTAATTACAACAGGAAATATTAAGATTGACACTGCACGCCGTCAGGTATTCAGAAAAAATGAACGAATCAGGCTGACCGGTATGGAATTCAGCTTGTTAGAGTTATTGGTTAATAATTCAGGTCAGGCATTTTCAAGAAATGAGATATTGCAGCATGTTTGGGCATATCCGCCGGATCACAGAATTGATACACGTGTTGTAGATGTTCATATATCAAGATTACGTTCTAAGTTGGAATCAGATCCTGCCAATCCGGAATTAATACTGACAGCCAGGGGTATAGGATACATGTTCCAGAGAATTAGTTAGAGTTAAAAAAATCCCGCTACAGCGGGATTTTTTCGGGACTTATATAGCAAATTCCACTAAACAGGTTAAAACGGTTAACAATACTTAAC
>CAYYAG010000037.1:7789-13468 GCA_964470005.1 uncultured Muribaculaceae bacterium | reverse complement strand
CAAACTTCGGATATAAGTGCATAAGTTTAACAGATTTTGATATGTAGATTTAACATGAATTAACAAACTGCTTGCAAAATTTGATTTATATAATAATATAATAATTAGCCGAAAGTTATGGGCTTTGGTATGCCTGTAATTTTTTAGTCACTTTAAACCAAAAAGGAGATAAGAAAATGCCAAAAATGAAAACACACAAGGCTGCTGCAAAACGTTACAAAGTAACTGCAACAGGCAAAATTCAAAAAAGACAAGCAGGTATAGGCCACTTGCTCCAACACAAATCAGGGTCAAGAAAACGCAGAATTTTCAAACTGGTTGGTGTTTCTGAGTCACACTTAAAACTGGTTTCCAAAGAGTTACCATACAAGAAGTATTCAAGATAGGAGCAAAAAATGAGAGTAAAACGTGGTAATGTTAGTCGTTTAAGACACAAAAAAATATTAAAACTTGCTAAAGGCTTTAAAGGCGCCAGAAGCAGAATCTTTAAAGTCGCAAACACTGCTGTTATGAAAGCACTTAAATACGCATACAGAGACAGACGTACTACAAAACGTAATATGAGACGTCTCTGGATTGTAAGAATTAATGCAGCAGTGAGAGAACGCGGTATGAGCTATTCAAGATTTTTGAATGCTTGCAAAAAAGCCAATATTGTTGTTAACAGAAAAATGCTTGCTGATTTAGCTGTTAATGATAAAGAAGCTTTTGACGTAGTATTTGAAGCTGCCAAAGCCGCACAATAATTGCATTAATAAAGCATAAAAGAACCCTGAATGAGGGTTCTTTTTTTATTGAAATATATTACCGCATATAAGATTACTATTTTTTAAAATAGTCACAAATAAGCGTTTTTTTACGCGGTAAAAGATTTTTTATGCCCTCTACAAATTTATTTTTCTGCGAGTCTTCAAGTTCTTTTTTCAGGATGGCTTTTTCCAAAACGACTTTATTATAAAGCTCAGCACAAACGGAACTCTTTTCAATATGCTCCTTTAATTTTACAAGCTGGCGCTCTTTTTCTTTTATTGCTAATACCAGTTCTTTTTTCACTATAAACCTCATTTATTTCGACATGAAATAGAATAATATTCTTTTGTATATTTTAAATCGACTTTTTAGGTGATTTTAGCATTTTACAGTCAATAAATCATACTTATAACCTATTTCTATGGCATTTTTATTTAACGGCAAAAGATTCTTTCTATGAGAAGGAAGCACAACATCCAAAGCTTTTTCCAGTATGTCAACTGACAAAAGTCCGCTCGCCCTGAGTAACAACCCTAACGCAAGCATATTAGCCATCTTTACATTCCCCAGTTCAACGGCCATTTCTGAAATTGGCGCAAAAATATAATGAATATCCTGTCTGTTTTCTTTAAGTTCTGCAAGCGTTGTATTTACAATTAAATACCCGCCTTTTTTAACCTTCTTTTCAAACTTATCAAAAGATGCCTGATTCAGCACAATTATATAGTCAGCTTCTTTTTTATTAACAGAACTAACTTCATCATCGCTCATTACAACCTCGCAGTTAACTGTACCGCCCCGCATTTCAGCACCGTATGATGGATACCAGGTAACACTTTTATTATCAATCATAAAAGCATTTGCGAGTACTTCACCCGCAAGTAAAACACCTTGACCGCCAAATCCTGCTATAATAAAATTATTTTCCATTTTATATTTCCTTTTCAGTTTTGTCCGGAAATTTTCTTTCCGGAAATATACAGCAGCCCAAACTCTATACTTTAGCAGCTGATATGTTATTTGTTATATCCTTATAAATCCCCGGGACAAAAACCGGCATCATTTCTTCACGTACCCGTTCATGAGACTGCTCCGGTGTCAGGCGCCAATTAGTAGGACAAGTTGCTAAAATTTCAACAAAACCAAGACCTAAACCATGAAGCTGAACTGTAAAAGCTTTTTTAATTGCCTGTTTAGCCTTTCTTATATTTGCTATAGTATCCAGAGAAACACGTGCAGAATATGCAGTTCCGTCACAAAGTGCGACATGCTCTGCAATTTTAATCGGATAACCGTAATATTCTACATTTCTTCCGCCGGGAGAGGTTGTGGTAACCTGCCCTAAAAGGGTTGTAGGCCCAAGCTGGCCGCCGGTCATGCCATAAGTCGTATTGTTAATACAAATTGCAGATATACATTCACCCCTTAACGCAGCGTGTAAACTTTCTGCAAGACCTATAGAGGCAAAATCCCCATCACCTGAATATGTAAAAACGAAATTATCAGGCTTTGCACGTTTTACACCTGTAGCAACAGCTAACGCACGACCATGCGGAGCTTCAATAGAATCAACATCCAAAAAGTCATACAGGGTTACAGAACATCCGATTGATGTAACAGCTATGGTATTTTCCTTCAAACCAAGCTCATCCATAACCTCCGCAACAAGCCTGATAGCAACCCCATGATCGCATCCGGGACAAAAAGTATACCCGAAATCTTTTTTGAATGTATCCGGTATTTTGAATACTTGTGTTTCCATTACGCCATCGCCCCCTCTATAGCCGCCTCAATATCTTCAACGCTCGGCCATACACCTACAGGCCTTCCATAAAATTCAACCGGAATTTTCCCGTTAACTGCAAGCCTTACATCTCTTACCATCTGGCCCATATTAACTTCTATTGTTAGAAATTTCTTAACTTTATTTGCCAGTTCTTTTAGTCTTTTATTCGGAAACGGGAATAGCGTAATAGGTCTGAAAAATCCAATCTTCAATCCTTTTTCCCGTAATCTTTTAATAGCAGCTTTTACATTTCTTGAAAGACTGCCAAAACTTAATACAAGCAAATCTGCATCATCTGTGTATAATTCTTCATACATCACTTCATTTTCTTCAATTAGCTTGTATTTTTCAAATAAGTGCCTTATATGTTCACACTGGGGTCCTTCTGTAGGAGAATATGAACGGATAGTTCTTGACTTTCTTCCCTTTGCGCCGGATAATGCCCAGGAAGAATTATCAATCTCGGGATATGGGTATTCCCCAAACTCAACCGGTTCCATCATCTGTCCTAACAGACCATCCGCAAGAAGAATTGCTGGATTTCTGTATTTTTGAGCCAGATAAAATGTTCTGTAAGTCAAATCAACAGCTTCCTGAACAGTTGAGGGTGATAAAACTATTAACTTGTAATCGCCATCACCGCCGCCAATTGTTGACTGATTATAATCCCCCTGTGAAGGGAAAATATTCCCCAGTCCTGGACCTGCCCGCATAACACTTACCAGCACAACCGGAAGTTCATCGGATGCCGCATAAGAAAGCGTTTCTTGCATTAATGCCACTGCGCAAGAAGATGATGATGTCATTGCTTTTTTCCCGGTAGAACTTGCACCGAGCACCATATTTATTGCAGCGAGTTCACTTTCCGCAGACACATATGCCCTATTTAGCTCCTGCATTTTTCCACTCATAAATTCTCCTATTTCACTCTGCGGAGTAATAGGATAACCAAAATAACAATCGCATCCTGCAATAACCGCTGCATTTGCAATAGCATAGTTACCTTTTGTTAAAACTTTTTTACCAGTTAAGCATTCTACCATGTTCTACCCTTTATAAACCTCTGTTATTGCTAAATCCGGACACCTTGTCGCACATAAAGCACATCCGAGACAAACGCCCTCCGGATCATCAAATTCAACTATTCTTTCTCCAAGCTTATTCGTTTTGTCACTTACTTTAATAAGATTTTTAGGACATTCTTTTACACATAAATAACAGGCTTTACACTTCCTGCTGTCTATTACTATCCGGCTCATATTCACCTCGCCTGATTAATACATGTTTTATTGTACCACCAATTATTTTGATTTTGATTATAATCTTTACATTTGTAATAAATAACTTAATATTTTTGCTAAAATGCTTATAATTCTGATACTATTATAAAGTAGGGATATTATTTTAAGGATATAAAAATGGCTCAAACAGTAGAAGAACTCGCTGAAATTCTGGACAATATCAAGCTTGAGGCTGATCGTAACGCTGAAACTTTTGATAAACTTTTAACCAGTATCAACAATAAACTTGAATTTATGTCTAACGACACAGAAGCTGATGATCTAATAAAAGTTTACCTTACAGAGCTTAAAAAGACACTTGAAGAAAGGCACGCACTAGTTGTTTCGGAGTTCAATAAAATTGAAGGTTCTTTTACTTCTCTGGCAGAAGAACAATCTAAATCTGCAAAGACTGCTGAAATGAAGGAACTGTTTGCTAATTTTTCAAATAATCTGCAAAGCATTGCCCTGGAATTATATAACCAAAAAGAAATCCTGTCCCTATATGATGAAAGATTTGCCGCATTCACTTCAGACAAAACAGATAAGAATGAAATTATTTCATCAGTTTCTTCAATAAGAAAAGATGTAGAGGTGATTAATCAGAATTTTGAAGCCTCAATTTCTGAAATAAATGCAAATATTCAGTCAATATTTAAAAATCTGATTGTTATGGATCCCACAGCCCAAAATGATATTGTTAAACGGGAGCTGGAAAATGTTTACTTATCAACAAATGCCATACTCTCAGCATTACATATTGTCGATCAAAAAAATGATGACCTTGCTCAATCTTTAGAAAACTTTATTACTAAAGAAAACTACGAGCAATCTCAGGAAAAGTTAAATACCATAATTGAAAAGTATGACAACATCGCCGGAAAACTTGAAACCTTAACAGAAAAAAATGATCTGGATAGAATTATCTATCAAACCTCCGAAATCTCAGAGAAAATAAACCAACTTCCTCTTCGTGATGATTTAACGTATTTTGCCGAAAAGGCAACCGCGTTATCAGAACAAATCTCCGGACTTCCTCAAAGAGATGATCTGAATCAAATTACTGATAATACAGTTGAAAAGTTACAGGAAAAACTTGATGAAATTTCTTCGAAAACAGATTTGGAGAATATAATTTCCCAAAATAATACACTTGTTGAAAAATTTGATTCACTTGCGGAAAAATCCGACGTTGATAATATTTTAAAGAAAGCTGTTGACATTGAAGAAAAATTCAATAAAATCCCTACAAAAAACGAAATAGAACAAATTTCAGGCAAAACAATTGCAATAAGCGAACAAATCAGTCAACTCCCGCAGCAAAATGATATGGCTGACATCTATAATTGTGTACACGAATTCTTGAGTATTTTAAACACCCTCAGGGAAGAATTAACTTCTTCAAATGATTCGACAAACAAGATGATTAGAGATGATTTGGACAAATTAAACTCAGTATTATCGGCAGTTGTGACTGAAAAGGATTTTACCGGATTTAGACATGATTTGGCAGATTTTATCCAAAAAATTATTGACAATTCCGTAAACCTTAATAACAATCTCAACATCAATAAAGATGTATTACAGAATTTAATTAAAGAAATTGAGACACTGGATATTCATAAAAATCTTGAAACTATTGCAGATGCGCTTGATGGCTTAAGAATCAGTGCCTCTGATAATGTCCACCAAATAAATTATAAGATTGATGACATCTCCTCAAAAGTTAACGAAATAGCCGCGAAGGATGTTGAAGAAAAAGTAAATGTCCTAAATCAAAACTTATCTAATACAACAGAAGATATTAAGGCAATGCAGACAGAAGCTTTTGGGAAGTTATTACAGTGTAATGAAAGCATTGAC
>CAYYAG010000037.1:0-7689 GCA_964470005.1 uncultured Muribaculaceae bacterium | reverse complement strand
GGCAATGCAGACAGAAGCTTTTGGGAAGTTATTACAGTGTAATGAAAGCATTGACGAAAAAATTAGCGCCTTAAGTGAGAATTTTTATGATGCTTCAGAAAATATCAAAAAAATGCATTCTGATGCCCTTGAAAAATTATCAAATGATGATAGTGAAAATTTCAAAAGCCTTAATAACAGTATAGATTTTTTACGTGAAACAATTTTATCTTCACAAAATTCCGGCGAGGCAAGCCTTGCCGAAAAACTTCTTGCTTTGCGTGATATAATTACAACAGAGAGCTCTGCAAACGATGAAAAATTTGCCGGTTTACAGGAAAAACTTGATGAATTTATAGGCAAAATTCAATCTATTTCAGTTGATACAGAAATTAAAATCGGGAATTCTATTTCTGAAATAACCGACTTAAAAACAGAAATTGAACAACTTTCAAAAGAGTTTGCAGAATGGAACTACGGACAGGATGCCCGAGATTCCAAAATTGTTAATATGATTTCATCAGAGCTTGAAGAAATTGGTGTAACAATTAATACCATGCAGGATTCAATACAAGCCGGAGTTCACCAGGAACTTACAAAAAATACAGAAATCGTCGAAAACCAGATAAATAATCTCGTTAAATATATTGAAACTCTGAAAGAAAATCCGCAGGAAAATACTCCGATAGATTTGGAAACACCTTTAAAAGAGATTAAAGAGAGAATTACTGCTGTTAAACAGGAAATCAACTTAATTAATACGGACATTAATGACGTTCTGAATTCTAACACTGAAACCCTGATGGAGATTCTGGCACCATTAAAAGATAATCTTGATGCATTTTCTAACATCGAAAAAAATATTGATTCAAAACTGGAAAAAAATACCGAAATACAGAATAATACAATTTCCGAAGCAATCCAGAAACTTAAAGAAAATATAATAGAAATCCTTGACAATCACCTCGCAAAATCTGATATAAGCGACAAGTTAATCTCATCCGTGAATAGTATTCAAGATACAATATCGGAAAAACTTAACTTCCAATTAAATATAGAGGATTTAGAGGATATAAAGAACGAAATAAGCTCATCTTCCGAACATATAACAGAAACAATTAACGAAAAAATAACATCCACTACAGAAGATATCAAAACACTGCTGGCAGTGGCAATGAATAATGATGACTTGAACTGGGCAATTGATGATTTAAAAAATGATATCTCAGATAAGGTAACAAGAATTTTCAATGAACGAAATAATTACGGTGAAATTCTTGACAAGACAAACGAAATTTCAAATGAGATTTCTACTAACAGTAATAAAATATCCGGACTTTTGGATGTACTTAACCAAAAAATAGATATTCTTGCAATTTCTGATACGAATGATGATTTTTCTATTCAGGAAGAAATTGATGATATAAAAGAGATGATTTCTTCACAAAGAGAGATTCTAACCAGCGCTTCAAATACCGATAAAATAAATGCCATAGAAACTCATCTTGAAGAATTGATAAATAAAATCAATATAATTGAAAATACAGACTTAAAGGATATGCGTGAAGATATAATCCATGCTGTATTAAATGTATTTGAACAAATATCTTTTATCGAAGAGTCCGAAGATATTAAAGACTTTGTAGAAGAAAAAACAGACGAAATCAATCAGAATTTAATAGAAGTAAAACAGCAGCTAAAGCAGCTTTCAAATAACGATGACGGATATTCTTATACCCTGCAGGATGTAGAATCTGATATCGCAAAGCTCAGACTTGTAATTAATGAGCTGTCCGAAACTTCCTCCAGAGAAGACATGTCCGATATATCAGAAAATATCCATAAAATTGTCACCTCTGTTGAAGACCTTCAAAACTCCTTAACACAGGAGCAAATATCCGATTTAAAAACAGATTTTGAAAAACTCTCCGAAGATATTTTAAGCATCAGCTCTCGTACGAACAAACTGCTGCTAACATCCGATGAGTCTTATAATGCACTTAACAACGGTTTAAATGACTTTAGTAATATAGTATATAAACTTGAAGAACGTATAAACTATCTGGATAACAAAGAAATAACCGAACGTATTGAAGAAAAACTTGATAATGTTGCAAACGTAGTAACAGGTTCTGCAAATTCCGACAAAGTTATGCGTCAGGCGCTCATGTATATGGGTGAATGGATTGATACCACAAGTGAAAATATTGAAAGCTTATGCGAACAATCCAATATACTTAATGAAGTTAAACATATTATAGAAAAACTCCATGACAACTCATCGGAACAAACTGATTTATTAAATAATTTATATGAAAAATTTGAAGACCAGCAAGAAAGAATGGATCGTTTAGAAATGAAACTTGAAAAAATTCTTTCCATGTTGGATGATATTGATGACACAAAACTTACCAAAAAAGTTGATAAAATTGATAAGCAGATTACAAAACTGAACATTACAATAGAAAAGCTGGCATCTTATGTTGATGAATAAAGCAATATCTGATTTACAAAAAGCATTAACTCCACAAAACGTTTTAAGCGAACTTGAAGAAAGATACGCATACTCTCAGGATGCTTCAAATTCTCCTGAATATACCGGAATTCCTGATGTCGTTGTATTTGCAGAAAATACAGAACAAATTCAACAAATCGTAAAAATAGCAAATAAATATAAGCTGCCTGTTATTTGTAGAGGTGCCGGCACAAATACTGTAGGAGCATGTGTGGCAGAACACGGCGGTATTATACTAAATTTTTCTAAAATGAATAAAATTTTGGAAATAAACCGCGAAAATATGACGGCACGAGTACAGCCCGGTGTAATATTAGGTGTATTGCAAAATGAAGTTGAAAAGCTCGGACTTTTTTATCCGCCCGATCCGGCTAACCTTTCAGTATCAACTATTGGCGGGAGCATTGCCCAAAACTCGGCCGGGGCAAGGACTTTCAAATACGGTTCTACAAAAGATTATGTCATAGATATGCTTGTTGTAACAGCAAAAGGTGAATTGTTAAGAACTGGCTCCAATACCATTAAAAATGCAACAGGATACAATTTGGGAAGTCTTTTTATTGGTTCTGAAGGCACATTGGGTATTGTAGCCGAAGCCACACTGAAACTTATACCCAAACCTCAATGTTCAAAAGTGATAATGGCCTATTTTGATAGGTTAACAGATGCAACAAGTGCAGTCACGTCAATTATTGAACAGCAAATAGCCCCTTCTACAATAGATTTCATGGATAAAAATGCAATCCGGACAGTTGAAAAATTTAACCCTGCGGGACTTTTAACTGATAAAGAAGCAGCCCTAATAATTGAAATTGATGGATTTAGAACATCTATTGAGGAGCAAAAAAACACAATTACAAAAGTTTTAAGACATTGTAACGCATCCGCAATCCAGTATTCTTCAACAGAGGAAGACGCGGAAAGAATATGGCATGCCCGAAGATCTTCTATGGGCGCATGTGCAAAATTAAAACCCAATATTACAACAGATGATGTTATAGTACCCAGAGAAAATCTTCCAAAACTTGTAAAAGGCATTCAGGAAATCTGTGAAAAATACAAATTGACCGTATGTATGGTCGGACATGTTGGAGACGGAAGCGTCCACCCGCAAATTCCGCTTGATTTTAATGATAAAGAAGAATACAAAAACTATAAACTTGCCAAAAGTGAAATTTATGACTTAACAATAAAATTAGGCGGAACAATTTCTGGAGAACACGGAATTGGGCGAGAAAAGCGCGAACACATATCAAAAGTAGTTAACACAACAGCATTGAATTATATGCGTGAAATTAAAAAAATCTTTGATCCCCAAAATATTCTAAATCCATACAAAATATTCTAAATAAAAGTACCGAACAGATTCTTCATTAAAGCAACGGCATTATACATTGTTAAACAGTTATTATATAATAGAATTATGGAAGCAAAAGAACTTGTAAACTTTTTTAAGAGTCTTGGCATAGATGTTCATACAAAAACAAAAGCGCGGGGACATCAGGGTTTTTTCTTAAAAAATCGTATTGATATTTCAAAAAATCTAACCGAACACAAACAAGTTCTTACACTTATACACGAATTTGCTCACTATATACATTCAAAACTTGAACCTGATATATCCAAAAATGGCGGGCATCTTGAAATACTTTTCAAATCTTCCAACCCGATTATTCAAACAGAATTATTACGGGTAACAAACTTTGTTGATGAAAACTCTTTATGCACAAAACTGGAACACCACAAAAATCTTATTAAAGAAGAAATTAAACAACAAGAAAAAATTATCAAAACTGATTACCCGAATTTTATGCGTTCAAAACGCTTTAAAGAGTTCGAAAAATACATTAAAAAATCAGATGCAAAATATCTTTTAAAATATGACAGGGTCAAATTAATACGAGGTTTTCTGAAAAAGCATACGAAAATATATACAATTAAAACTATAGAAAAAGACTTTACAGACATGCCCGGAGCCTTTGCCGCATATATAAGATTAAAATCTTATCAAAAAAAGCAATCAAAAATATCAGCAAGAATTAACAAAAGCAAAAAATATTACTCCAAGCCTACAGAACTGTTTGCACGCTTTATTGAAGGACTTTTTATAGATAAAGATTATGTGGGGCAACTTGCGCCTAAGACAACGGATATTTTCTTCAAACTGCTTGATGAAGGCTACTACAAAGAACTATCTACACTCTGCCGTAAATATCTTCATATCTTATAATATCGTCTTCAGAAAGCACATCGCCTTTTTGGACTTCAATAACCTCAACATCCTCACCAAACGGGTTTTGTAAAGAATGAATAGCCTTAACAGGTATATCAATACTATGCCCTGGGGACAGAATATAATCTCTGCTCTCCAGAACAACCTTTGCCGTACCGCTTAATATGACCCAGTGTTCACTTCTAAAATTATGTGATTGAACAGACAGTTTCTGACCTGGATTTACATGGATAATTTTTGTTTGAAACCCCTTACCGGACGCAATAACCGTATAAAACCCCCAGGGACGGTAAACCGTTTTATGTACCATTTGCGTATCATCATGCTGCTGCTTTAGGGTTTCATAGATTTCTTTTACCTCCTGGGTTCTATCCTTTTTACAAGCCAGAATAGCGTCTTCTGTTTCAACAATTACGGTATCTTCAAGCCCGATTGTTGCAACCAGTTTTGATGAAGCATAAACTAGCGATCCTTTTGAGTCTTTATCCAAAACATGCCCGACAAAAACATTTCCGTTTTCATCTTTTTTACTCACATCATAAATAGACTGCCAGGAACCTAAATCTTTCCAGCCGCACTTAAGCTCCACCATCCTGATATCAGAGGATTTTTCCATAACAGCATAGTCAATGGAAATATTAGGCATTTTTTCAAACTCGTTATACGGCACATTATCGGTTTCCCTGAAATCAAATTGTTCCAATATTGAAGTAATTTCATGTGCATGAGTATTTATTTCTTTCAATATAACAGAGGCTTTAAACATAAATATTCCGCTGTTCCAGAAATATCTGCCGTCTTTTAAGTAAGACTGAGCCCTTTCTTCAGACGGTTTTTCAATAAATTGTTCAACTTTACCCGAGCCGTCTGCTTTTATATAACCAAATCCGGTTTCAGGATATAACGGTCTTACCCCAAAGGTAACAATAAAACCTTCCTCAACAAACGGCACGGCACTATGAACAGCTTCCTGAAATTTTTCATCATTGTTTATTTGCAAATCTGAAGGCATAACAAGAATAATCGGATCCGAATCTGTTTTTTCAACCAAATACTTTACGGCAATAGCAATTGCAGGCGCTGTATTTTTAGAAACAGGTTCTGATAACACCAAACTTTTTTTATCCAACTGCATTTTAACATTAGCGGCATGCTTAGTATTAGTAACACTTAAGATATTTTCGGCAGGTAAAAACAATTTCAGTCTTTCAAATGTTGTCTGCAAAAGACTTTTATCCGAGTTAAGATTCAAAAGCTGTTTCGGATACAACTCCCTTGACAGAGGCCATAACCTGCTTCCAGAACCGCCTGCTAAAATTATTCCGTACATATTTTCTCCTTTAAAAAAATTATACTATAAAATTTTTAAAAATTCTTTTGCTGCTTTCTCAGGATTTTCAGAATTGATAATAGCTCTAACAACAGCAATTTTTTTAGCGCCGCAATCAACGACCTGTGAAACATTATTCAAATCAATTCCGCCGATAGCAAAAGCAGGAATTTTAATATTTTCGCTAACCCACTTTACATAATCTAAACCAACAGACGGCCTGCCGGGTTTTGTCGGAGTAGTAAAAACAGGTCCTGCGCCGATATAGTCAGCACCATCTATTAAAGCTTTTTGAGCTTGTTCAGGGGCATGTGTTGAAACTCCTATTATTGCATTTTGTCCGAGAATTTTTCTTGCAGATTCAACATCCATATCATCCTGCCCCAAATGCACACCATCTGCTTCCAAAACATATGCAATATCAACACGATCATTTACAATAAATGTGGCGCCATATTCCGCACACAAAAGCTTTACTTTTTTCCCCAGATCTATAATTTTATTTGCAGGCATATTTTTTTCTCTTAACTGCAAAATATCCACCCCGCCTTTTAAAGCAGATGCTACAGCATCCAAAAATAGGTCTTCATTATCAAATTTATCCGAATTTGTGACCAGATAAAGTTTTTTATCCTCCAGCATAAGCTTATTGTATTTTTCCTTTAATTTTTCCCACATATTTTTCTCCAAAGTATAAGATTTATAGCGCAAATCTTCCAGCAGCGAAAATTCTTCCGGACAATATTCTGCCAGAACCCTTAATGCCTGCTGCAGACGTTTAATATTAGCCTTAAAAATTGTTTCTATACCACTGCGTTTATCGGGATTTTTTATATTCACCCCTACATCATTAACGGTGTCTCTTGCTGAAAGCAATGCCCTATAATCCTGCTCCTGAATTTTACTCAAATCATGCCTGATAATTTTCAAATCTTCAGAAATCAACTTATCATCAAGCAAAAATCTTGATATTTCTTCTAAGACTCTTAATGCTTCACAACCTCTATTCAAATTAGCATCAATAATACGTTTCATAAGAATTATTATATCTTAAAAATATAACTTTTTTCTTTACAAAAATTTACAAATATAAGAAAAGAGTAAATAGTCCGGTAGAAAAAAACTTTATATAAATAAGGTAATGTGTAATTGGAGAATCAGGTTATGGATTTTGAAAATATGATGATAACTCCTGTAATATATCAGGATATTCCCAGCAGTTTTATGATGAACCCTATGCCTATGATGCCGTTGTATGGAGCATATCCTTATTACGGTATTACACCGATGAAGCCCGTTTTAAATAACGATAAGTTTGAAAAAATTGAAGAAAAAAATAAAGAAACAAGACATACGCTGAAGAAAACGGCAATTATAGGCGGTATTGCTACAGCTGCCCTTATATTTTTAAGTAAAAAATTTAAAGTACCGGGTATTACTCTCCCCAAATTAGGTCCCAAAATCCAATCAGGTTTATCAAGTTTAAAATCTAATGGTCAGAAGTTATACAATAGTGCGAAAAATGGTATAATAAACGGATTTAACAAGTTAAAAGGTATTTTTAAAAAAAATCCTTAAAAAAATATACATTCCCCTTTTAGGTAAGAATTCAATTCTTACCTTTTTTATGCT
>CAYYAG010000036.1:2630-14110 GCA_964470005.1 uncultured Muribaculaceae bacterium | reverse complement strand
TATCCAATTAAATTCTGATAATGTTCATTATAAAAATCACCAAATTTGTCGTGCAAAATTGCCTCACGACATTTTTGTGAAAATTCAACTAAAAACTGAATATTGTGGATAGATAAAAGGGTTGATGCAGTACTTTCACCGCAACGCCACAGGTGCCTTATGTAAGCTCTGGAATGATTTCTGCACGCGTAACAATCACAGTCATCAACAAGCGGATGTGCGTCGTCATAAAATTCTTTATTTTTAATGTTACGTTTACCGTTCCAAGTGAAAAACGAACCGTGGCGGGCATTTCTGGTCGGCAGAACACAGTCAAACATGTCAACTCCACGCATAATTCCATCCAACAAATCCTCAGGTGTCCCAACACCCATTAAGTATCTTGGCTTATCGGGCGGTAATAAAGGCGCAGTAAGCTCAACAAAATGATTCATAATCTCTTTTGTCTCACCGACACTTAATCCTCCGATGGCGTATCCCGGAGCATCATAAGATGAAATAACACTTGCACTTTCACGTCTTAAGTCATCAAAAAATGCGCCCTGAACAATCGGAAAAAGTGCCTGCCGGGGATTGGTTTTAGCTTTTACGCATCTTTCGAGCCACCTGTGTGTGCGCTCCATAGCTTTTTTCGCCGTATCATAATTACAAGGATAAGGTGCACACTCATCAAATGCCATAATTATATCCGCACCAATATCCTGCTGGATTTCCATGGATACCTCCGGGGAGATAAAGTGTTTTTTACCGTCTTTCGGATCCCTGAATTCAACACCGTCTTCTGTAATTTTTCTCAAATGCGACAATGAAAAAACCTGAAATCCGCCGGAATCCGTCAACACCGGCTTATTCCAATTCATCCAGCCATGAATCCCGCCAAATTGTTTTATTAATTTTGTACCTGCACGCAAATACAGGTGGTATGAATTTGCCAGAATTATCTGAGCACCGGTATTTTCAACCTGAATAGATGTAAGAGTTTTTACAGCAGAATTAGTTCCAACCGGCATAAAAATAGGTGTTAAAATATTCCCGTGCGGAGTAGTTAAAATACCTGCCCGCGCACCTGTTTGCGCACACTCGTGAACCAGTTTATAACTGAAAAACTCACTCATTTATTCCTGATCTTCCTTTTCGGTTACGAGCTCCGTCATATTTTTCCAATCAGTGCACAACTCTTCAGGTTTAAAATAAATTGCTATTTCGCGTGCTGCACTTTCAGCACAATCCGAACCGTGTACAGAATTGTATTCTTTTAACTGTGCAAAATCTGCGCGAATAGTACCAACCTGAGCCTCCGCAGGATCTGTTGCCCCCATAAGCTGACGTGCACCTTTGATTACATTGTAACCTTGAAGTACCATCGCCACAATAGGACCACTTTGAATATACTTGATTAGTCTTTCATAAAAAGGCTTTCCATAATGTTCGGCATAATGCTGTGCGGCCTGTTCCGGAGTTACCATAAGCATTTTTAATCCGATGATTTTATAGCCTTTATCTTCAAATCTCTTAAGAATAGTGCTCGTAAGCCCTCTTATTACCGCATCCGGTTTAATAGCTATAAATGTTCTCTCTTCAGTATGTCCCATGTTATTTTTCCTCCATATAGCCTAATAATAGCATAAAAAGCTGAAAAAATCTAATATTCTTCTGCAATCTTCACGAAATCAAGATTCTTCTTCAAGTCGTTTAAGTATTTCCTTAAAATTATCAACATTATCGTACAAAGAATAATCGCCGCACTAACCAACCCATACCAGAATCCCATAATATTCATTTTATATTTAAACGCAAGCATATACCCTACAGGAATTGAAATCAGCCAGTATCCGATGAAATTAGCCACCATAACAATCTTGGTTTTTTTCATGCCTTTAAATATACCGGCCAGTGATACCTGAAGCCCGTCAAACACCTGAAACATTGCAAGAACATATAATACAGGCACACTGATTTTAACAAGTGCAGCATCCTTAGTAAATAACCCAACCAGAAAGCCCGGAAAACTTGCAAAAACAATTGAACTGCAGACCATAAATCCAACGGCCATACCAAGGCCTATATATGCATAACGCCTTAACTCCATAAGATTTTGTGCACCGTTTGCAAATCCAACCTTGACTGCTATTGCATTAGCTATAGCAAGCGGTATCATAAATGACACAGTGGTTAGTGTACACACTAAATTTTGTGCAGCAGCATATACTCCCGAAACCCGTCCCATAATTATTGCAACACAGTTAAATGCAACAAACTCGATTAAAACAGCTATTGATATGGGCATTCCTATTTTCAAAAGACTTCTGAAATATTCGCCGTCTTTTTTATAATTACGAAATTTCATAATCTTAAAACAGTACCACAAAAGAACAAAGCCCATAAAATATCTTACAAGAAAACTTGCAATCGCAAGCCCAATTGCACCCAGTGAAGGTATGGGGCCCCAGCCGAATACAAGTATAGCATTCAATGCAAGGTTTAAAAATACCGAAAACACAGTTACGACATTTGGCAGAAAAACTATTTCAAACGCCTGCAAAAACTCCTTCAATGCAGAATGTAAATATGCACCGAATGTTGAAAACGCAGTTATAATCATATATTCCTTAATAGGTTGGACAAGCTTAGGTTCAAATTTCAAATAATCAATTAGCGGTACACATGCCAAAACTGCAAGCATCATAATAAATGCCAGAATCATCGCAAATCTTATTGTCGGAAAAAAGTATTTCTTCGCGGAATGTTTTTCCCCTCTATAATTGGAAAGTAACGGTGCAACGCTCGCAATCAAACCTATCCCAAAAGTCATAATGCAATTGGAAATCGCAGTTGCTATAGAAATCGCAGCAAGCGTATCTGTTGAGTGTCTTCCTGCAATCAAAATATCTCCGGCACCAATCATAATAAAACCTAAATTCCCCATTATAATTGGCAGGGCAATATGTAATAATTCTTTTGCATAATATTTAAATTCGGATAAACGCATGCCTATATAGTAGCATAAAAAGGCATCAAGTAATAATAATTACATTCAGTCATTACTTAACCTTAATCCGCGAGACAGCCCAATGTTTATTTCCCTTGGTTTTATTTTTTCATGCCCAAATCGTCTACAATATTACTCCGCAGATAGAATAAACTCCGTAAAAAAATTAAAACCGAAACAACAACTTCGAACCTTAATCCACAGAGAAGATTTCTTTCAAATCTTCCATAGTAAGTGATTTTGTAATATTTCTGTCAACTGAAATCACGCTGTCAACAAGGTTACGTTTAATGGTCTTAAGCTTCTGAATTTTTTCTTCAACTGTATTTTTGGTGATAAGTCTATATACAAAAACTTTTTTTGTCTGCCCAATACGATAAGCACGGTCTGTTGCCTGGTCTTCAACTGCAGGATTCCACCATGGGTCATAATGGATTACGTAATCAGCACCTGTTAAATTCAAACCTGTTCCACCGGCTTTCAAACTGATTAAGAAAATCGGAATAGACGGTGTTGAATTAAACCTTTCAACTGCAGATTGTCTATCTTTTGTCTTACCGGTCAGATATTCATATTCAATACCTTCGCGTTCAAGCCAATCTCTTACGATATCCAGCATATCTACAAACTGGCTGAACAAAAGCACCCTGTGCCCTTCTGAGATAATTTCTTCAAGCATAGATTTAAGCTTTTCAAACTTGCCTGAAGACATAATGTTTTTGACATTTTCTTTATCATACAATCTCGGATGACAGCAGATTTGACGCAACCTGAGAAGTGCTGAGAAAATTGAAAGCCTGCTTTTTTCAAGACCATTCTGTTCAATACTCTTGAACAGTTCTTCTTTGGTGCTATCCAGAACCTGAAGATAAAAGTCTTTTTGCTCATCTGTAAGTTCGCAGTATGCAATATTTTCCACCTTATCCGGAAGATCTTTTGCCACATCACGTTTCATACGGCGCAAAATAAACGGATATATCTGCAATTTCAAACGTTTTTCAACAGTTTTGTCCTGACGCTCCATAATCGGATTTACATACCTGTAATTAAAGTCCGCAATGCTGAATAAAAATCCTGGCATCAAAAAGTCAAACACGGACCACAATTCCTCAAGTTTGTTTTCAATCGGTGTACCTGAAAGTGCCAGCTTGTGCAGTGACTGTAACTTTTTGACAGCTTGTGCAGTTTGTGACATGGCATTTTTAATATTTTGAGATTCATCCAGAATTATGTATCTGAAATTAATATTTTTCAATTTTTCAACATCACGTCTTACCAGAGCATAGCTTGTAATTACAACATCGTAGTTTGGAATTTCTTTAAACATCTGTTTACGTTCAACACCAGCAAGCTTTAAACAACTCAAAGACGGAGCAAACTTTTGAATTTCAGCTTCCCAGTTGAATACAACCGTTGTAGGACAAATTACAAGTGTAGGCATAGGCCCGTATTCTTCTTTTGCTTTTTGGACGGCTGTAAGAGCCTGTAATGTTTTACCAAGACCCATATCGTCTGCCAGAATACCATTTAGACCGTATTTGTACATAAACCAGAGCCAGCCAAAACCTTTTGTCTGATATTCACGGAAGTCCGCATGTATACCTTCCGGCAGTTTTAAGTCTTCTGAAGTCGAGAATGTTGACATCAGCTCCCAGAACTTTTCAAAATCTTCGCTTAAAATAAGCTCAACTCCAAGGTTTTTTAATTCGTTAATCAGCCCTGCGCGATATGTCTTAACCGTAAATCTATTATCGGGCGTCCTAAACACATCAAAAGAATTAAACGCTCTCATCATTGCATAAATATTTTGAGCAGGATATTCAACAAATCCCAGACTTCTTATACGTGCATACTTTTCACCGCTTTGAATAGTTTCATATATATCATCAAAATTTATAATCTCATCGCCGGCTTTGCCAAATATATGAACTTCAAAACTATCCTGTGATTCTTCACTGAACTTAATTTCAGCACAAAGCTTAAATGGATCTTCCATAAGTTTAAAAAAGTTCATATCATCTTTTTCTTCAAATTTCCAGCCGTCTCCTGCCTGTTTGATATAATAATTGTAAAAATCAATTGCATTTTCCTTTTCCAATGCCAGGTTATTAGTCTGCATCGGAACGAACTTACATGCCAGAAGCATATTATAAGCATCCTGCTCGTGTTTATAATTACGTTTTACCCAGTATATCAAATCTTCGTCAGGCTTTTTAATTGTAATATAAGGAGATTTTTCACTGGCATTTTTTGAAAACGGAACCCTCACTCCGTCATATTCAAATTCAAGAGCAGCCTTCAATGATTGATCATAGTCAATGCCTAAAGTCACTATATTAAGCGGAGGACGTTCCTCCAGCATTAGTTTTGAAATATTATCCGCAATCCTTACGTCCATAATTTCACGAAGCTTAGGCAATTCTTCATAAATAAACTTACCTCCTTCAGCATCCTTCAAGTCAGTAAATGACGATTTCAAAAGATTCTGCGGGATAGATTGCATTGCAATGTTTGTCGGGAAAATAATATTTTTATATCTGCCCCATTTCAAATGCCTTGAAAAATACCTAACTTCCTCAAAGGGATAAACATCATCCTTATCGGGTCTTTGCCATTCTAACGATAAAAGTATAGTTCCGGCCTGAGAGCTGTTGACGTATAAAACGAGCTGCCACTCTTTATCAGTAAATTTCAACCGCTGCTTTGATTTTTCATCCAAAACCTCATCCGCCATAGATAACAAATTGAACATCGGTCCGAATTTGGTTATAGGAATATCATACCAGCCTGCTTTTTTATCCTGTCTTGATATTTTTAAAAGTTCTTTTAAAATATTTAATTCGACTTTTTGGGTATTATTAAGCTCAAAATTCTTATCCTGCTTTTGGGTCTCGATGAAATTACGCAAAATCGGTTCAATCTGCCGCACCACTTTACCTGTTTCCCGTGACATAACAAGGATGGAGAAAAAATTAGCTTTTCTTTTTGGATTAAAATGAAAAATATAATTCCCTTTTGGCGCTTCGGTCAGTGCGGTATTCTCATCCGGAAAATCAAATTCCATACCGAATTTGGTTTCTAACCAATCCTCATAAGCGTGCTCATCTATTGCTTTTAAGGCAACTGCAACTGCATGTTTACACCATTCTTCTTTTAAAGGGCAGTTGCAACGGGCGGTAACTCCATTTTTCTTAAAGATTAAATCCGTATTGTAATGATCCTGAAAATTACCCTTTACCTTTCCCATATAAAAATTTTTTTCAGGATAAGTATCAAACACCATATCTTTAAGATGGTATTCATAACCTCTGCGCCAACTACCAGCGCTCGCATGCTCTTTTATAAATTTATAATTGAATTCCTCAGCACCCATTTGTGGAGTATAATCTTCCTTCTACTAAAGGGATAACGCCGGATACAGATATAGAATATCTATAAGCCCTTATGATTAATATTATACACAAATAAATGAAAAGTGCAAGCACTTTTTTAAAGCATTAAGAAATTATGAAAGGCAAAAGCAAACAAAATTCCGAACATAGCGCCGAACAACACTTCCAAAGGGGTATGCCCCAAAAGTTCTTTTAGCTTACCTCCGGCAGATTGCAAATCGTGTTTATAAAAATCCTCCATCATACGGTTAAGACATGCAGCTGTTTTGCCGGCGGCTCTGCGCAAGCCTGCCGCATCATACATAACAATAAGGGCATAACCGAGTGCCACAGCAAATATTAATGAATCAAACCCCGCAATAATCCCAACCGATGTGGATAGTCCCATAACTCCAGCCGAATGTGCACTGGGCATTCCACCTGTTGTGGTAAAAATTTTAAAATTAATCTTTTTTGCCCGAATCGTAAACACAAAAAATTTGATAACCTGGGCAAGGAATGCGGCCAACATCCCGCAACATATTGCTTCATAGCCATTATTTATAATTAAATTCTGCATATTTTTCTTCCTTTATCTTCCGGCAATTATATCAAATCTGAAATACTGTTGCAAAAACTTTACAAAACTTACACGATACGAATCCTTGAAATAATTTCTTCAAAAATCCTTGAGCTCAGTGCGTTTTTGGATAAGATTTTTTCACAATCATCAAGCAGGTTTGCCAAATCTGATTTTGCTTTATCAATACCGTATAGAGAGGTGTAAGTTAATTTACCGGCCAGTTTATCTTTACCAAGTGTTTTTCCCATCTTTTCAAAAGTTGAGGTTTCATCAAGGATATCATCCGCTATTTGAAATGCAAATCCAAGCTTTTGGCCAAATTCAGTTATAATTCTTAGCTGTTCTTCCTTTGCATCTGCAATAATGGCTCCTGTTCTCAATGCCAATTGAAATAAATCTGATGTTTTATGAGTATGGATAAACTCAAGTGCTTTTTCCGGACTATCGGGGATATTTTTTTCACTTTCAATATCAACAATCTGACCGGCGATAACCCCATATGCACCTGCAAACCTAAAATATTCTTCAAGAATTTTCAACAACTTTTCAGAACCCAGTTTTTTTGAATTTTTAACAATTATTTGCGGTGCATAAGTCAAAAGTGCGTCACCGGCAAGCACCGCAACCGCCTCTCCAAAGACCTTATGATTAGTTAATTTACCACGCCGGTAATCATCATTGTCCATACAGGGCAAATCATCATGGATAAGTGTTTGCGAATGGAGCATTTCAATCGCACACGCAGTCGGAATTGCATCTTCTATATTCCCTCCAAACATACAACAGGCTTCAAGACACATAACAGGTCTTAAACGCTTACCCGGCAATAATACAGTATACCTCATTGATTTAAAAATATCTTCCGGATAAGTTACTTCCATAAATTTATTTAGATTTTCATTTATAAGTTCAATCAGCTTATTCATCTTCTTCTAATTCCTTATATAGCTTTTGTTTAACAGTGTTTCTGGCACTTTGACGTTTTTTATCGCTAATCTTAGCAACAAATCTGTTATTTATAAATTTCCTAGTATATTCAACTTTCTGCCCGCCATACTTTACTTTTTCTTTAAATTCTTTTGCTTCTTCAACAAATGCGAGATAACTTTCGTACCTTGATATGTCAATCTTATCAAGATTGGCCAGTACACAGCAACCGTCCTCATTTATATGCAGACAGTTGCTATATTTACAGCCGGTACGGAATTGTGCAATTTCATTAAATAACAAATCTACATCCTGCGGCATTATAAAATCAAATTTAACATTACTAAATCCCGGAGTATCAACTATTCTTGCACTTTCGTTTATTTTTATAATTTCACAATGTCTGGTTGTATGCGTTCCCCTGCCTATCTTTTCACTGACATGTTTTGTCCTGAGATTCAATCCGGGATTAAGTGCATTTATAAGGCTTGATTTTCCGGCTCCTGATGTTCCGCATAAAACAGTCATCTTACCCCTCAATACTCTCTCAAATTCACGCAGGCCGGTGTTTTCAACAGCAGATGTAAATATTACTTTATAGCCCAATGGTTCATATATATCTTTTAATCCATTGATTACAGATTTTTTTTGTGCCAAATCGCACTTATTAAAACAGAGAACGGCTTCTATATTGTGGTATTTTGCAAGTGCCGCGTACCTGTTCAATTGCACAAGATTCAAATCCGGCTCCCTCAGTGCTGAAACTATTACTATTTGGTCAACATTGGCTGCTTTAGGCCGGGATATAAAATTCCTTCTTGGAATTACCTCCTCAACAACACCGTTGTTAAACTCCACGAAATCACCTACAAGAATTTTTTCTTTTTGCTTTTTTAATATTTCACGAATTTTGCATTCATACTGTTTTACGCCGTCATCAACGTAATAAAAATCCGAATGTATCTTATAGATTTGTCCTTCAGCCATTACATATTTAATTCTAACATAAAAAATATTTTTTTAAGCCTTTGACAAATCACTTAAGTTTATCAATTTGTTAAGCTGATTTGAAATTTTATATTTTTATGTTATTATCAGTATATTCAAGAATATATATAATAAAAGGGGAAAAATATGATTTCAGTAAACGACTTAAAAACAGGCTTGACTCTTGAGTTAGATAATGGTCTCTGGTCTGTAGTTGAGTTCTTGCATGTTAAGCCGGGAAAGGGTGCAGCTTTTGTAAGATCTAAACTTAAAAATGTTGAAACAGGACAGGTTGTAGAAAAAACTTTCCGTGCAGGTGAAAAAGTTGCAAAAGCGATGCTTGACAGACGTGAAATGCAGTATTTATATAAAGAAGGAAAAGAATTCGTAATGATGGATATGGAATCATACGAACAGTTACAATTAACGGAAAATCAGGTAGGCGCAGGTATAAAATATCTTAAAGAGAATATGATTGTTCAGGTATTAATGCATGATACAAGAATTATAGGCGTTGACATTCCTGCACACGTAGAACTGGAAGTTGTTGATACACCGCCGTCTGAAAAGGGCAATACAGCTCAAGGAGGAACAAAACCGGCAACGCTTGAAACCGGTGCCGTTGTTAACGTTCCGTTCTTTATATCTAACGGTGATAAAATTAGAGTTGATACACGAACAAATGAATATTTGGATCGCGCATAATTAGGAAAGGCATATAAAATGAAGTTTGATACAGATTATATTGAAAGGTTAGCTGAAATAATTGAAGCAAAAGGCTTAACTGAAATTTCATTGGAAGATGGGAACCAAGCGATAACGGTTAGACGGGAATTATACGCCGCAAGCGCAGTTGCAGTAACTGCACCACCTGCTGCACCTTCCGTACAACCGGCACAATCAGCTCCTAAGCAGGAGATTAAAAAAGGTCAACCCGTAACATCTCCTATGGTAGGAACCTTTTATAAGGCACCCTCACCTGATGCAAAACCCTTTGTGGAGGTGGGTCAGACAGTTTCCAAAGGCGATGTGGTCTGCATTGTGGAAGCTATGAAATTGATGAACGAGATTGAAACAGAAGTTTCCGGCAAAGTCGTTGAAATTTGTGTTGAAGACGGTCAGCCTGTCGAATTTGGTCAAGTTCTGATGTATATAGAATAGTAGAAGTGAGATAAACAAACCATCTCACTTATGGGAACGAGGTATGTTTAGAAAAGTATTAATAGCAAACCGCGGAGAAATTGCGGTAAGAATTATAAGAGCGTGTAGAGAAATCGGGATACCGACTGTTGCAATATATTCACAGGCTGATGCCAATTCGCTTCATGTAAGGCTTGCTACTGAAGCTTATTGCATAGGACCTGCATCAAGTGCACAGAGCTATTTGAGTATTCCGGCAATTATTTCTGCAGCAATGGTTTCTGGTGCTGACGCAATTCATCCTGGCTATGGCTTTATGTCGGAAAGAGCTGACTTTGCTGAAATTTGTGCGAAACATAATATTAAATTCATAGGCCCTACACCTGAAGCCATGCAAAAAATGGGTGATAAGGCTACTGCCCGTAAAACAATGATTGAAAATAACGTCCCGGTAACTCCGGGAACCGGTATTTTAAAAACTCCGGAAGAAGTAAAAGAATTTGCTAAAAAAGCAGGATACCCTATTATTCTGAAAGCTACCGCCGGCGGAGGCGGAAAAGGCATGCGTATCGTGAGAAACGATGACGAAGTCGAAACAAATATGAATCTTTGCCAGTCTGAAGCTCAAAATTTCTTTGGTAATCCGGATGTCTACGCTGAAAAATATCTTGAAAACCCACGCCATATTGAAGTTCAAATTCTTGCTGACCAATATGGCAATGTTGTTCATCTTGGGGAACGCGACTGCTCTATACAGCGCCGCCACCAGAAGTTAATTGAAGAAGCCCCGTCTCCTGCAATTAATGAAGAAACCCGACGCGAAATGGGTGCAGCTGCCGTTCGGGCGGCAAAAGCTATTAACTATGAAGGCGCAGGAACTTGTGAATTTTTGCTTGACCACGACGGTAAGTGGTATTTTATGGAAATGAATACCCGTATCCAGGTTGAGCACTGTGTAACAGAAATGATTTCCAATGTGGATCTTGTTCGCGAACAGATTATGGTAGCAGCAGGTGAAAAACTTGATTTCACCCAGGATGAAATTGTCCTGAGAGGACATGCTATTGAATGCAGAATTAACGCAGAAAATCCTGAAAAAGATTTTATGCCTAATCCGGGGAAAATAACAGGCTATGTAACACCCGGAGGTTTTGGTGTAAGGGTTGACTCTCATGTCTATCAGGATTATACAATCCCTCCATTCTATGACTCTATGATAGGGAAATTAATATGCTGGGGCAGAACACGTAACGAAGCCAGACGCAGAATGTACCGTGCACTGAAAGAATACGTTGTAACTGGTATTGAAACAACTATTCCTTTTCATCAGGACATTGTGGAAGATGAAGTCTTTATAAGCGGAAACTTTAATACAGGATTTATTGAAGATTACTATAAACGTAAAGGTAAAAAATAGTTATTTTTTTTAATATAGTGTTAAATATATTCACAGCATTTATACCTAATATGAAAATATATGGAG
>CAYYAG010000036.1:0-2530 GCA_964470005.1 uncultured Muribaculaceae bacterium | reverse complement strand
TAGAAAACAAATTATACACATAAAAAGAGGGATTCATACGAATCCCTCTTAACTTAACTATTTGCCATTAACAATAGTTTTGAATTTTTTGCCTGCAGAAAATGCAGGAACAGTTTTAGCAGCGATTTTAAGTTCTTTGCCAGTCTGCGGGTTTCTGCCGATTCTTGCAGCTCTTTTGCGAGATTCGAAAGTCCCAAAGCCAACCAAAGTAACTTTTTTGCCTTTAGCAACTGTTTTTTGGATTGTATCAACCCAAGCACTCAAAACTTCTGATGCTTCTTTTTGAGTTACGTTTGCCTTTTTAGCAATCTCTTGTACTAATTCTTCTTTGTTCATGTTAAAACTCCTTTTTTTGTCTACATGCTAATTATATCTAAAGTTTTATACAGTGCAAGTAGTTTACAATAATTTACCTTAAAAACCATTCAAATAAATGATATTAAGCAAAATTTGTATACAAAAAGTAATAAAATCAATAAAATTAAACAAATTTTGCTGTTTTTTGGTACAATGTCATGTGGAAGTTATGAAGGAAAGAATATTATTATTTGCAATAGTTTTTGGATTAGGTGTATTCATATACATCTTCCAGAGTTACTTCAATACTCTATGGGGATTGGCCTTTCTGGTGGCGGGAATGGCCTTATATGCTCTATTCACAACTCTCGCATATAAAATAAAAAGCCGTCAACTTCAAAAATATCCGCAAATTATAAACGAAAACTATCGACCTTTTGTTTCCGTTATGATTCCGGCACACGATGAAGAAAATGTTATTGCCCAGACTGTTGAAAACATTTTGCAGATGGATTATGAGCCTTTTGAAATTATTGTAATAGATGACAGGAGTGCAGATAACACAGCCTCAGTTATAAAAGATTTAGAGAAAAAACATGCAAAAGTAAAAGCATTTATCCGCCCTAAAGATGCATTTCCAGGCAAATCAGCCGTTTTAAACGACGCATTGGCTTATGCACAAGGAGATGCAATTCTTGTATTTGATGCGGATGCAAGGGTAGAAAGGGATTTTTTAAAAAAACTTGTACCCAATCTTGAGCCTAAAGATGTTGGAGCTGTTCAGGCCAGAAAGATTATCCGCAATAAGGATGAAAATATTCTTACACGCTGCCAGAATAACGAAATGACAATTGACACACATTTTCAAGTCGGAAGGGACTCTGTTAAGGGTGCGGTTGAGCTCCGCGGAAATGGCGAATTAATCAAACGCGAAGCATTGAATGATATTGGAGGCTGGAATAATTATACAATTACAGATGATCTTGACATGTCTACACGATTACATATAAAAGGGTGGGACGTAAGGTTTTGTAAAGATGCAATTGTATACGAAGAAGGCATAATATATTTATGGCCGCTATACAGACAAAGAAGACGGTGGCTTGAAGGTACCATAAGACGTTATCTTGAATATGCAGGAGCTGTTCTTACATCCAAAGATATGTCTTTGAGGGTAAGTTTGGATTTAATTGCGTATATTTCTCAATTTATTATGCCTGCATGGTTTATAATGGAAATATTAATCCGGGGCTTCAAAATTTTAGCAAAAGATGCACCGCCTCATATGTTATTTTCATCAATAATTATCGGATGTGTAATAGGTATCGGATTTTTTACTGCGGCAAGGTATAGCCTTAGAAGATACGACAACCTTTCAAGGCTTGACGCTTTTAATCAGGCCTTTGAAACCTCAATTTATCTATTTATAATATGGTTTCCGCTGGTATTATTCATAGGATTCAAAATACTTTTTATGAAAAAAGATATGAACTGGGGAAAAACAGCACACGGATTAGTACAAAGGGAACACGCCATTCAAAAAGCTAAAGAAAAAATAAGACTTGCAAAACAAGAATTGAAAAAGTTATTATTGACCAAATAGGAGAAAATAAATGAACACAACCGATGTGATAGCTAACGTAAAAAACACAATTCGATCAGTATATGATTTTCCAAAACCGGGAATAGTTTTTCGTGATATTACAACAGCCCTTAAAGAACCTGAAGTTTTGAAAGAAATGATAGATTATCTTTGTGATCAATTCAAAGATGTAAAAATAGATTACGTAGCGGGTATAGAAAGCCGTGGTTTTATATTTGGGATGCCTATGGCATACAAACTTAACGCCGGATTTGTACCTATCAGAAAACCGAATAAACTACCCGCTGAAACTCTAAGTCAGGAATACGAACTTGAGTATGGTACCGATAAAATAGAAATTCACATTGATGCTATCCAAGAAGGCGATAACGTATTAGTTGTTGATGATTTGCTTGCTACCGGCGGAACCGCAGAAGCTGCATGCAAACTTATCAATCAAACAGGCGGCAATTTAGTTGGTATAGCATTTTTAATTGAACTTGAAGATTTAAACGGCAGAGCAAAATTCGATAAAGATTTAAAAGTTGTTTCTATGCTCAAGTATTAAAAAAGAGGTTATTTGAACCTCTTTTATTCAGCTTCCTTGCAACTATGTGCACCATCCCAGGATAATTTATCACGACAGTGCAG
>CAYYAG010000035.1:13843-16467 GCA_964470005.1 uncultured Muribaculaceae bacterium | reverse complement strand
TACAGCCCTATTTCCCCTTTTTTTCCTTCGCGACCTCTTTCGGTCGTTTTTTTTTTGGGGTGAGGAGAAGGGAATATATGCGTTCACCCAAATTACTCCGAAACTATAGATAAATTTGCGATTTCAATATCGTCATAATCAACATAGGCCTTTTGCATAAGATTTCG
This sequence comes from uncultured Muribaculaceae bacterium, assembly GCA_964470005.1. GTDB lineage: Bacteria > Cyanobacteriota > Vampirovibrionia > Gastranaerophilales > Gastranaerophilaceae > SIG32. The sequence continues at coordinate 16,300 of CAYYAG010000035.1, read as the reverse complement.
ACCGGCCTTTATAATAACTTCATTTTGCTGATTTGGTTTTATCAAATTCCGCGGAATCTTAATCCTTTGGTTGTCACCATTGAGCTGTATCTCAGCAATCTTTGAGCCGTTAAAATATATTTCCGGAGGGCTTGCATAAGAATTAACAATTTTGTTTTGCCCCATTGAACGTGCCATAAGAGTATCTACACCTATAATAGAACCTATGACAAGATAGTTATTTGAAGACAAAATATCTGAGCTTAACATAAAAGTTTTGCTAAAAAAGGGACCGCTTGAACGAAGCCTGAATGTTCCTGCTCCTGAAGAATGCTCCGAATAATTATCATCCCCTAAATGAAAAACATCCGATGCTATAACAACATCCGTTATATTACTTTTTTGAATACCTAAAACCATTGGCTTTGCTGCAATAGTATCATTTATTGTTAACGAAAAAGGTCTGTAGCCATCCTTTTCTATTGACATTATTGTCGTACCGTCCACTTTATCAAGACTAAACACTCCGTTATCATCCGTATAAGTACTGTAATTATACTTTGGCAGAGAAACTTTTGCATTACCGACCGGAGCGTTTGTTGTAGAATCTACTACCCTGTTCGCGTTATTAATATCAACTTTTGATACTCCGCCGGAAACAGTTGCAGCAGTGCTTTGCAAAGCAAGCATAAAAATAAATCCTGTAATTATAAATATTTTCTTCATAAAGCCTCAATACAACTCTAACTTTAAATAAGTCTTTTTTAATTGGTACTCCGGTAATATTTTAAGGATATTTCTGAAAAAGTAAAAATTTTATTTGATATTTGAAAATGTTTTTGTTAATATAATCTTACTGAAAACTTTATACCCTGCCGATGTGATGAAACTGGTAGACGTGCCAGACTCAAAATCTGGTGTGGTTCACCCCACGTGCCGGTTCGAGTCCGGCCATCGGCAAATAAAAAGAGCCATATTCTGGCTCTTTTTATTTGCTTTTTACCATAAAGACTCTAAAATCTTGGGCAGGAATTTGTACAATAAAAAAGGAGAAAGCTATATTTATCCTGAGTTTCAATTAACAGAGAAATCCTGCTGAGAGTGTAAAACAAAACAGCAACAAAACTAATAATTTATGTAACGATTCTTGTATATACTATTTGAAATTTTTTAATTTAATATGTTAATATTAAAGGTATTATGAGCATTAACGCAATACAAGGAACAACAAATTCAAAATCCGCAAATAGATACTCTCCTGTTAAAATAACAGGATATGGTGCACTGGCAACAGGAGTTGCAAGCGCTATTGCAGGCAATAAGAAGAAAATAAAACTTCATAAGCAGCTGGCCTACATCACAGGGATTTTAACCCTGGCACATTTGGCAATCGTTGAATGGCGCCATGCGCAAAAGAAAAAAACTAATACTGATAAGACCTAAACTTTTATCTTAACAACAGCCTTTTTTACGCTCACCGGTAAACTGCCTGAATTCAACTGAGGCATATGTGCTTCTCCCGGATAAAAAACAGCAAATTGACTTTCTTCAAGAATAACCTTACCGGCAATAACGTTTTCAGATTTATAAAATACAATATCCTTTTCCGGAGAGTACGGGGTGTCAACAGATAATTTATCAGTATCTACAAAGTCAATACGCTCTGTACCTTTCAAAATTATCTGTATATCAATATATTTTTTATGCGATTCAAAGACACCCGATTCCGGAGGTTTTGTTTCATAAAGTTCAACATTCACATAATTTTCGCCATCAAGCTGATGCCTGCCGCACTCAATATCAGTCGACAAATTCTCTATGAATTTACATATATTTTCCGAAATATTACTGTATTTTCTAATGTTTTTAATACTATCATTGATCATATTAGAATAATTTAAAAGGTTTGTTCACTATAAATCTGCAATCATGATACCCTGTTTTACACAAATCATATTGAGAATATTCCGAACAATATTTTGATGAAGTTACATAACCGGTTACACAAGCAGCACGCTTATAATTGCTGTCTTTTATTAAAAGTTTCACTTCTCTTTCCGAGCTGGAATAAGCGTCGTAAAGAACATTCATATTTAAATGTTCTTTATTTGCTGCACCTGCATAATTATCGGCTTCATTGTTATAAGCAGGGATTACTTTCCCGCTTGTTGTCAAGTAAAACGGAAATACATCTGACCATAAAACAGAATCACCATCAGATCCATTTACATCAATATATAAAACGAATCCCGTTCCGTCACCTTCATCAGTAGAATCTGACAAGTCACTTATAGTACCGTAATCAGAAATATAAAGCCGCAAACCGTTTGATAAAACCACATGCGGAGTTTTCTCTTTAAAATCAGTTATATTTGATGAGGTTATTGCATCGGCAGAGCAATTTGTAGAACTAGTATTATATTTATCCTTTATTGCTACACAAAAACTGTTTTTTGTAGGTTCAACCGTGACGTCCTC
>CAYYAG010000035.1:0-13743 GCA_964470005.1 uncultured Muribaculaceae bacterium | reverse complement strand
AGCTAAATAATATTTGTAGGTAAGGCTATTCGCAGCAATTTTGTTTAAACTAAAAATGCCGGGCGAATTATACTCGTATGTAAGATCAGAATCGCTAACACTAACACTCAAATCATCTATTGAGATATTCGCCCAAATATTAACAGCAGTGCTATATCCCATATAATAAGCATAACCTTCAACCTTTTTCATCTTACTAAAAGTAATTGGCAAAGTTACAATAACAACCATTGTTATTATAATCAGAGTAACAGTCAGTTCCCCAAGAGTAAATCCTTTTTTCATAGTTACCTCACTAGTTCTTTCATTGCTTTTTCATATTCTTCTTTGTTTGGAGCTTTACCGTGCCAGCCTGCGTTGTTTTCCATAAAACTGACGCCCTTGCCTTTTACTGTATTTGCAATAATGGCAACAGGTCTGTCACACAGTTTAGCTTTTTCAATTGTTTCATAGATCTCAAAAATATTATGCCCATTAATTTCAAAAACTTCACAGTTAAAAGCTTTTAATTTATCATTTAACGGATCTAATGCTTTAATATTTTCCGTACATCCGTCTATTTGCAAGCGATTCCGGTCTATTATAACTATTAAGTTATTTAAACATCTCTGCGAAGCTTGCATAAAAGCTTCCCATACATTACCTTCCTGTAATTCTCCGTCTCCCATCAAAACATAAACATGGGCGGGATTTTTATCCAGTTTGAGTGCAATTGCAATTCCGCATGCAATAGATAACCCTTGCCCCAAAGACCCCGTACAAACTTGCACTCCAGGGCAAAATAACGACGGATGCCCCTGAAGTCTTGTACCAAGCTTTCTAAACGTCATGAGTTCTTCTTCGGGGAAATAACCCAACTGAGCCAATACTGAATAATACACAGGCGACACATGACCCTTGGACAGCACAAATCTGTCACGTGTATTATACTCCTGTGAGCCAATACCTTTAGGTGCAGTTTTCATACACTTATGAAACAGAACCGTCATAATATCCGCAGATGACAACGAACCGCCTATATGGCCTGACTTGGCTTCATAAACCATTTTTACCACATTTATACGATTATCATTAGCTAATCTGTTTAATTCTTGGACTTCCTTATCTGATAACATATTAACTCCATTTTTCCCTCAAAACTTTTATAACAAATAACGGTAATGCCGGAAAAATACGCTTAAACCTTTTGGGTTCTTTTACTGTTCTGTACAACCACTCCAGCCCCAATTTCCGATAAATTTCCGGTGCTCTTTTTACGCTGCCGGACCAAACGTCAAAGCTACCGCCAACGCCAATCATAACAGCCTCCGGCAAACGCTTTTTGAGTTCGGAGATAAATTCTTCTTGCTTTGGCGACCCCAACGCAACAAGAACCAGCTCAGGATTTGAAGCTGCAACCTCTTTTAAAACAGCTTTTGAATCTTCAAAATAACCGTCTTTTGCATATACTAAACTTAACCCGGGAAATTCATTTTTTAAACTTTCAACAACCGCTGCTAAAATATGGGGTTTGGCACCGATTAAGGCAACAGGATGACCTTCAAATTCGGCAATTAAACGTTTTGCAAACTCAACACCCGGAATACGATTAACATTATATCCCAATGCCTTAAGCCCTAACTGAACACCAATACCATCCGGAATAACAAGCTCTGCTGCATCAACAATACCGGCAAAAGTTTGATCTTTGTGAGCATACTCAATCATTTCAGGATTAATTGTTATTACTTGTCCTTTTTTTTCTTTGACATACTCAACCGCCTCATCAAAGCTGCAAGTATCAATGCCTGTGCCTAGGAGCTTTACTCTTTCCATAGTCTGATTATAGCATATTCTATAAGTTTGGTAAATACTTAATAAATATTAAAATATTTTTAACCTGCATTTACATATTAATCTATCATATCAGCCAACTTAAATAAATAGTCATCTTTTGCGTTTAGCTTCAGCCCTTGCGGAACAAAATGCTCCTTAAATCTCTCAACGGCATACCTATCTGTCATACCTGATATGTAATCGGTTACAATTCTTTCTATTCTTCCTTCATCGCAAACCGGCCTTAGCATATCGCAATATAAAAAGAAAAGTTCCATTATAACCTTACGTGCTTTGCTTTCTTCCGATTTTGCCGGAGAGTCGATATATATATTATCAAACATCCATTGCCTGAGTTTTGTAGTATAATACCACCCTTCTTCACTCATCGCGACATTAGGCCTGTCAAGAGAATTCGTAATAATTTCATTAATCATTTTATCCAGTCTTTTTGATTGTATTGAAGAAAAATAGTCTATACAGTCTTTAGGCAAATCGTTCTCTGTTATAATTCCTGCCCTTATTGAGTCTTCAATATCATGATTAATATATGCAATCTTATCCGCAAGCTGAACGACTTGGGCTTCAGGGGTTTTAGGGGTATAACCCCAGGTGTGGGTCATAATTCCGTCAATTGTTTCCATGCAAAGATTTAAATTTTCCAAAACCTCAACAACGCGTACACTTTGTATATTGTGGTGGAAACCGCCCTTAACAAGTTCATCCAGAACTCCCTCTCCGCAGTGCCCGAATGGAGTGTGACCCAGGTCATGCCCCAGTGAAATCGCTTCCACTAAATCTTCATTCAAATTAAGTGCCCTTGCAATAGTCCTGCCAATTTGAGAAACCTCAAGGGTATGCGTAAGACGCGTCCTGAAATGATCATCAAAAGGTGATAGAAAAACTTGTGTCTTGTGTTTTAAACGCCTAAACGCTTTTGAATGCAGAATTCTATCCCTATCTCTTTGAAAACAAGTTCTGATATCGCATTCCTCTATCGGTCTTTTTCTGCCTTTTGAAAATCGACTTTTGGTCGCAAATTCACTTAATGTATCAATCTCACGTTGCTCAAGTTTGTATCGTATATTTTTTTCTTTAACTATATTCATGCCAATATAATAACATAAATACTATGACTTATTAATTTCTGCTTTTACAGCTTCAGCATGTTTTATATCTTCCTGCTGCTTATTAAATTGTTTTCTGGATTTATTAACTCTAACACCAATAATATTCATTGCCAAACCTGACAAACCGCTTATTATCATTGCCTTAATACCTGCAACCAGTGCTACGGTTAAAGCAATAGATGTTGCCACACCTCCTATAATCGGAACACCGTATTCAAGGGTTGCAGAAATCCTTTCATCCCTGTTATCTGCTGCGGTAAGACCCAATGCAACACCGCCTACGGAACCTACCAGAGAAAGTACATCCGTTGGGCCGGAACCAAGCTTTAAATCTCTCAGCTTATCATAAAATAAATCATTCTCTGTTTTTATAGCTTTATCAAAGGATTGTAATGTTTTATTTGTCTTTGCTCTAAGTTTTGTATACTGCTCTGATGGTAAAAGATGTTTGTACATTGTGAGGATTTCCTGAATTTCTCCTTTTGATCCTTTACCAATAATACTTTCTATCTCATCTATATACCCTGCAACCTCTGATACGGTAGACTTATTATAGTTGAACTTATCTGAAGATTTCGCAAGTCTTTCTGATATGGATTTTAAGCCGGACAAAATTTCCTCATTAACCTTTTCCCTCAAATGCTTTTCGTTAGGGCCTGAAAGCTTTTTATACGTATAAAGCTTGGAGCGTAATTCTTTTAAAAGTTTATATGAAGTCTTATCTGTAGGATCCAGGAATGAGGCTATATTATCAAGCGCTTTTGACGATGCATGATAGTTATCCAAAATATTATGTGTTATCTTATTTCTTGACAAATCAACTCCGCGCATTATCGCAATTTTATCCGCAGCAAGTAAATCTTCCGCAATAAATGTTGTGAGCAACTCTTTCCGTTTTGGATAATTTTCCTTATTAACCATGACATCCCAGACTTTATCTTCCAACCCGGCAGTTGCTTCTTTCATACGCTTATATCTTTTCTGCCTTGCAGCTTCACCAAAACCTTCCTGTAAACCTGTGTTAATTTTCTTCTGTCTGGAAGCTATATCCTCAACCCATTCGGAAGCTTTTTTAGTAACATTGTTAATCGTTACCAGACGATCAGGATCTCCTTTCAATATCCCGTTATTAACTTCTGTGTAAGTGTTAAAGAGTTTAGCAAAATTTTTATCTGAAGTTTCATACGCCTTTGTAACAGACCGTCTTGCCAACTTTTCAAAACCGGATGTTATCTTTAAGTGAGCCTCTTTAGTATATTTGTTCTTATGCATAAGCTTAGTAAACAACAAATCCTTGAATGAACCTATGTTATTTACACCTTTTGATTTTTCCGACCACGATGTAACATTCTTTAGAAGTTTATTATAAAACGTTGTGATCGGACCGCTCTTGCCTAGATTTCTGCGTTCATTAACATTATTTTCAAGTCTTTGGCCCCACTGTTGCAGCCATTTGTATGTGTTTTTTGGTAAGCGTTTCATTAATACGAAAATACCAACTGCAGCTGTAAGTGCACTGGTAACAATTATAAGCCCTGTCCTTTTACGTTCTTTTTCTTTATTTTTTTCTGCCGTAATAAATATATCCTGTGCCGTCTTTGTAGTAATATAATAATTACTGGTGGTTTTGACAAAAGGATTCTGTTGTTGAATATTTACACTGTTTTGAATTACGCTAACCATATTGAAACACTTACTATATATAATAAATGTTAAAATACATTTAAGTTTGCTTTTTTAAAATAATTAGTTAAGAATTATTACAAAATTCATTAGCTATAACTTCTGCAGCCTCTTTTGAAGAATTCTTATCTGACAGCAGCTCCTTTACCTCTCCAAGCTGCCTTATGAAGTCTTCGCGGTAAGATGTGTTATATAGAATCTTTTCTACCTGATACGCAATATTTTGGACATTCACATCTCCCTGAATAATTTCCGGAACAATCATTCTGTCTGCAATAATGTTCGGTAGTGAAACTTTTTTAATACATCTTACAAGCAGATATATAAAATAAAATAGCCATGGCCCCCGATATGCAATAATCATCGGAATTTTATACAAGCAAGCCTCTAATGCAACAGTACCTGATGCGAGAATTAATGCATCTGAACAACTTAATAAAGCCTGATTTTCTCCTTTGATAACTTTAAAATCCGTATTTTTCAAGTATCTGTTATAAATCTTATCCGATAAATTCGGTGCATGCGATATACAAAATTGTAAATCGGGATGATTTTTTTGCAGCTTTTTAGCAGACTTTATAAAAATCTGCATTAACTGCTTTAATTCAAATACTCTTGACCCGGGAAATATAGACACCAGTTTTCTGTTCGGGTCAAAACCGTGTTTTTGAAAAAAGATTTTTTTATCTGCTTTCGGCTCCAATTGCGAAACAAGCGGATGTCCGCAGTAATGGGTTGAAATACCGTATCGCTCATACATGGGCTTTTCAAAAGGAAAAATACATAAAACTTTATCAATATACTTTTTTATAGTATTTATACGCCATTTTCTGCTGGCCCAAACCTGCGGCGGAATATAATAAAAAACTTTTATCCCCGCTTTTTTTAAAAATTTAGCAACATTAAGGTTGAAAGCGCCGTAATCAACACATAAAACCAAATCAGGCTTAAACTCATTTTCCAAATAATCAACCACACATTTTCCCAGCTTAATATGATTCCAAATAATTGCCGGGGATATCCCTACTGCAGACATTTTTTTATGATCGGAAAAAAGCTTAACACCCGATTTCTGTAAATTATCACCGCCAATGCCTTCTACAATTAACTCCGGGTATATCTTTCTTAATTCCGATACAACATGCGCCGCATGTATATCTCCTGAATATTCACCTGTAATAATAAATAATTTTTTCATAATTATACCGCCATAATCACGATATTATTATCATCAGCGAATTTAATAACCTTTTCTTGATCCACAATAATAGTTTCATTCGCCTCCACTGCCAGAAGATCAGCTTTATATCTTTTCATTGTTTTTAGTGTTCTTAATCCAACAGCCGGTATATCAAAACGTTTGTCCTGCTTTGGTTTAGAAACTTTTATAACTGAAGCATTCTTTCTTGCAAGCTTTGCTCCACGCTTAATACATGCGTCAGTTCCCTCTATTGCTTCAACCGCCATAATCATTTTGTCTTTAATGACAACCGATTGACCGACATCAACTCCGCCCATTTCTTTGGCCAGCCAAAAACCATAATTGACATCTTCCATCTGTTCCGCTGTTGGTTTATGTTTGCCCAATACTCCTGCCGGTATCATTAAATTCTTTATAAATATGGTTTGATCAAGAACTGTAATCCCGGCTTTTTCAAACTCTCTGACTATTAAAAGCATTACTTCATCATCATTAAGCCGCTTGACAGACTTCAAAAGCTCTATAGCTTTTAAATCAAACTTATAAAGCTGCAACAAAACGCGTTTATGAACTTTACCAAGAAAGGTCATCTGCTTTATTTCTTCGTCTTTAATAATTTTTTCTATTTTATTAATTTCACCGGGATGGCATGAATACACTTTTGAACAGTATTTTTTTAGATGTTTAACATTATCATTGGCCAGTGAAATACAAACCACCTCAAATCCATTTTCTTTTGCATATTGCGCCATCTTTACCGGCAATATACCATCTCCAGCTATTAATCCCTGTTTGCTTTCCAACATTACTGACACTTTAATATACCTCTTTTCATTAAATTTATTTCTTCTACCTGTTGTTCACTCAATAAAACGGCACCGCCCAGCATTTTTGTATTAAACACAACCTGAGCATATGATTCCGCGAGTTCCAGCTTAAGATATGCATCTTTTATTGTTGACCCACCTGTTATAAAGCCATGATTCGCCATCAAAACCGCATCAAAATCTTTAAAATATTTTGCTGTTTTTTCCACCAAATCTCTTGAAGACGGCATCCCGTATTCCGCAAGAGGAATATGTCCAAAATAAAAAACATTTTCTGCCATTATCGGTTCATCCAATGCCATACCACAAGATGCAAACGAACTAAGATAAGGGGAATGCACATGTATAATATAATTTACGTCCTGTCTTATTTTATAGAATTCAACATGCAGCATTTTTTCACTTGACGGTTTTTTATTCCCAGCAACAATATTTCCGTCAAAATCAATAATAACAAAGTCATCCTCACTAAGATAACCGTTCGCAGAACCAGAAGCCGTAATTACAATATGTTCACCTATTCTTGCGGAAAAATTCCCAGAAGTTCCGGGTGTTAAATTCTTTTGTCCTGCTATTAAACCATATTTTATTAATTCTTTCTTTATACTGTCTAAATTTTTCATTATATACTTTCCTTATTAGGATCTTCTATATTAATTACTTCTGCATACTGCAGCTTTTTAGTTACAGGATTGACTGAACCTTGTTCAAATGCCACATTATCTTTTTTTCTATCAGACTGTCCAATGCGTTCGGGATTTTTTATCTCCATTTTATCAAACTCTATGGTTGTACCTTTTGTATCTATCATCATGGCAACCGTAAAATATGTTGTTTGACGCATAAAGTCATAACCCAGATTAACTTTAAAATCATCCGGACCCAGTGAAACTATAAAAGCATTTTCCTGAAAGAGTTCTCCATTTGGAGAATCGTTGGTTAAGGTTACAGAACCCCACCAGCCCACAGTAAGATATTTATTTAAACGTAATGCTTCTCTTACATATAGGTTTGAGTGGCCGTAACGATACATATCATAAACAGGCATAGGCGTCTGGTCGGAATATCCGGATATATAATACCCTATATCTTGCATCCAATATTTATATTGCGTATGAAGTCGAGGTCCAATACGGCCGACGAATTGTGTATCACCGGTTCCGTATACTGCGGCAGATCCCTGCATTACTAAACTCAACTCAACAGCTCGCCTATTTTCTTTATCCATATATTTAAAAATTGACTGATCAACTTCTGCCATATACCTGAAACGCATAGTTGAAATCCCGCTGCTTTTAATATTTTCTGTATGCAAATTATATTCACCGTCCTGTGCAAATGCAACAGATGCACGATGTCTAAATTTTAACGGCTTTCCTTCTAACAGGAAATTATTTATATGCGTCCCATTATCATACACAAGTTCTGCCAAATATTTAGGCATCCTTCTACCTAAAAACCAGTTATCCATGTAAGCATTGGATCCGTATTGAAGAAACAGATTATCGTCCAATTCCTGTCGACCGCGTAATACAAATATATCTGATCCGGTACCATACATAATTTGCGTTTGGTTAAATGCAGAACGATATTTTATGGCGCCACCCACACCAAAATCATCTTTATAATTCACAAGAGGAATAAGTTTTATTATTGAACCAAAAGGTGCATCAAATACAAACCCGGGTCCTGCAAACATACCAAACCTTGACAAGGAACCGAATTCCGGATAGTTAACTTCTACAAATTCCTGATTCTTGTTAGTATGAGCAGTAAATGACGGCAATGTAAACAAGTATTTGTCATTATAATAAAGTTCAGCATCTTTAACCTGTACTGTATCATGGTCTTTTCCTGAATTAACATAAATATCAGATACTGAAAGCTTCCACTTGGCACTATCTCCAGACAAAAGAAGATTCTGATCATCTTCGCTAATAATCATACGGCTGAAATCCGGCCCTATCATTCTGGAAACAAACCTGTATTTATTAGACGAATCAGAATATATTTTTCCTTCTGTAAGGATAAGTTTATTATTCTCACTTGTCGCTTTTTTAGCGCGAATTTTCATCGCTGTAGGGGCAGTTTCCACATTATCCATAAATATGTTTTCTTCATTCATATTTATCTGAATATAATCTCCATAAACAGGCATACCGTCTTTTGTAAGAACAACATTACCCATTGCCTTTAATATATTTGAATCCCGATTATAGGTCATCTTATCGGCTGTAAGTTTTACGTTCTGCTGCGGCAGCGTAAGAACAGGGTTACCTATAGCTTGAATATCGCCGTTCTTATCATTATAAACAACATCGTTACAGTCCAATACCATTTCGTTTGACGTGGACTGCTCTTTGACACCGCCTACAAGCTCAATATTATATTCTTTTTCTGTATCTGATGCTTTAATATGTTTCTGTTTTTTCTTATAGTCATAAACCTGAACTTCCGGATTGTAAAAACTTTCTTCCAATAAATCAGTATCAAGCATTTCATTGTCAAAATCATCCAGCGCAGACTTATTCCGCAAAGCTTCTTTTCGCAAACGCTCACCTTGCAAACGTGCATCGCGCTCTCTCAATGCCCGCTGAATCTTAAGCCTTGTTTGTTTGAAAAAGGGCATATGACCTTTGAATTTTTCTTCTTTTGAAGTCATTTGGGCAGATGTCTCAACCTTAACCTCAGGTGAAGGTACTATAGCAGATTCGAAAAATTGGTTTTCAATATTATTCAAATCCTGATACATTTCTTCAACTTGCATTGCTGCATACACATTTGTACAGGATAAAAATAATATTAAAATTGTAACTATTACCTTTTTCAACTTATACCTTCTTATATATAATTCAACGGATTATTTGGCTTGCCGTTTATTCTTACCTCAAAATGGCAATGCGGACCGGTACTGTAGCCTGTTGTTCCCTCAAGACCAACCACCTGACCTTTTTGAACATAATCCCCTTGTTTAACTTTAATGGTTGACATATGCGCATACAAAGTTGTCATAGGATTCCCATTTATCGTGCCGTGGTCAATTATAACAACTTTACCATACCCGCCATACCAACCTGAGTAAATAACTTTCCCCGAGTTTGATGCCAGAATATTCCCGTAATTTGGTCCGCCGATATCAACACCTGAATGGAAAGTTCTGCTGTTGAATATTGGATGTGTTCTCCATCCAAAAGGTGATGTAATACGGCCGCTTATTGGTTTTATAAAACCGGAAGAAGATTCAACTTTTACTGTTGTATCCTGCGGTTTTTTACTTATCATGGTTTGCAGATTCTGGGACTGTTTTGCAAGCTCCCTTTCTGATTGCTCATAGTATCTCCTGTCTGTTTTTAATTTATTAATCATATTCTGGTTTTGGGCTATAGCTTTTTCAATATCTCGCTGCTGGGAATTGATATTTTTTATAGACAGGGCTAAATATTTTTTCTTTTCTTCAACATTTTTTTTCATTTGAACAATTTTACTGGCTTTTTCTTTAGCTGCTACCATATGTTCATAGTCTTTTTTGATAATTAATCGTTCAAAATATATAACATCCAATAACGAATTCAGATCTTTTGCAGATAAAATAAGTTCAAACATCCCTGTTCTTTGTGACTTAAACACTTGTCTAATACGTTGTTTTAACAGCGAATCTATTGAAATAAATTCCTGAGTTGCATTAGCGAGCTGGCTTTCAAGCTGCCTCAGTTGATTTTCAATACTGCTGTATTCATTTTTGGATGCCAGAAGATTGTTTGATGTGGATTCAAGTTTCCGCTGATTATTCACCAGTTTACTTTTTTCGGCATTTTCAAGAATTTTCAGTTGTCTTATTTTTTCTTTTGTCTGCGCTTGTTCCTGTTCTACTGTAGGCGCACAAAATACCATTGGCGCGAATATAGAGTTAAAGGCAAACACCAATAAAATTGATATAGTGGCTGTTTTTGAAGTTTTAGTTATGCTCATATTATTTAATCAAAACCGGGAGCAGCATCAAACCTACAGTCCAGGCGACAAATGACACTGCAATAACGGCAATTATAATCTTTTGATGTTTTCTGAAAAATTCCATATTTTCCCCATTTATTACTAATATAATACAATTAAAAAACTCAAAGTGCAATTATTTTAAATAAATTTGCAAAAAAATGTAAAATCATTTAATATAGCGTTATGAAATACAATTTTACACGCAGAGAGTTTGATTCTAAATCGCTTTTAAAGAACGAAGAAAGCGGAATAAATACTTTTTTGCTGGAAAATAATACAAAGCAAACCGAAAACATCTTTAAATTTCTGCAAAAAAGCACCCCTCTGCTATTAGTGAACGGATTTTTAGGTACCGGAAAATCAAGCATCGTGCGACATTGCCTTTCAACAGCTCTGGATGAAGAATGCGTTGTATTAGAGTACAACTGTTTCGAGACAACCATTTTGGATGACCTGTTGCTGACACTTTTTGAAGATTTTAAAAAGCTTGCTGCTCTGGAAAAAATAACCGTTCCCAAAATTAAAACCGAGAATTTTACGCAAAAGATAAATGCCTATTTTCAATCTGTAAACAAGCCTATAATTGTAGTGATCAATTCATTTGAAGAAGTTCTCAAATCCAACAAGCCGGAAATTACAGGATTTATACACCACCTTTGCGGCTTAGAAAATACAAAAGTTATTTTAATTTCAAGAAGCTTAGACCTTTCGGATTTTGAGGGAAAAGTAAGTTATGAAAAAGTTACAATACTCGCCCTCCAAAAATCGATATTTGAAAAATATCTTCGCGCTGAAAACCATAAACAAATCGGGCCGCTGTCTGATGAGTTATACAAACTCACACGAGGCTATTTCTTTTATACAACATTGTCTTTAAAAATAATGCAGCTTCGAAATCTGGATTTGGCAAAGTTTTTAGACGGATTTTCAAAAAGTTTTTTAAGCTTTAACGATTTTATTTTAAGGGAAGCGCTGGCGCTTGTAGATCCTGTAAGCGGGCATCTGTTCAGATTTTTAACTGTAATACGCCATCCTGTAACAGTAAAGCTGTTAAAAACAATTCATCTGTGGGATGAAGAAAAAATATTATTTTTTACTAATAATCTTGTTCTCTCCCGCCTTGGTGAATATGTATATCTTCAGGATTATTACAAAGCTATTGCGGAAAATTCAATCCCGCCGAATGTATCCCTCAAGCTTCACCAGGGGTGTGTTGATTTATACAATACACAATTGCCCTTAAAACCGCTGGAAAGAGATATTCTCATATCACGTCAGACTATGCGTAACGAGATTGAATATCACTCTATGTTCATCCCCAAAAAACATTTTATTCCGCAGCAAGATACAACTCAAAAAGCTAAAAGCACAGAATATACCGGTCAGGCCGCCGAGATAAAATGTGAAAACAAAGAACCAACAAAAGAAGAAAAAATCAAAAACATTTCATTTATTTTTGATGATGATAAAACAGGTGTACTTGATAAGATTGCAGATTCCATAAAAAATTTCTTAACCTATAATGATGAACTCGCAAAACGGGAAAAAGAAGAAAATAAACTTACGCTTACGGAGCTTATGAACCGCGCGAAGCAGGAAGAAACCTCTTTCAACTATAAACATGCAATTTCTCTATACCAGAAATGTCTTTTACAAAAAAATGACGATGATTATTACACCTATCTGCCGGTGATTTATACAAAACTGGCAATAAATTATCAAAACCTTTCAGATTGGTATGATGCCCAAAAGTATTATGAAATGGCCGGAGATTTTTACAGCTCAACAGGGGACATTGAAAAAATTAACGAAACCAAGTACAATATTGCAAATATATTTTATATGACATTCAAGCGTGACAAAGCAAAGGCACTGCTTTTAGAAATTGAAAAAAATAATATTTCGGATGAATTAAGAATAAAAGTTCTCAATTCACTTGCAAATGTAAGCAACGACAGTAATCTTATTTACAACTACTACCTCAAAGCACTTGAAATAAATCCTGTAAATATAAGCAAAAACGTTCTGTCGGAATTGTACTACAAGTTTGCGCTGGTAAATGAGGACAGAGGTGATGAAAAAACAGCCGTTGAGTATTACAAACGCTGCATAAATTTGGATTCAAACCCCAGGAACAATCCAAATCTTTCAAATGCAATATCCAATATTGCACTTTTATATGATGATATAGGGGACTCAGATACCGCCGTAAAATATTATCTTGAAAGCATTAAACTTGATGAACAATCCAAAAATTTGAACGGAATTTATACATCTTCAATGAAGCTTGCTGAAATCTATGCGGCAAAATCTCCTGACAAAGCTGTTGAATACTACAATCAGGCTCTGAATTATGCAAACATGCTAAATGAACCTTTTTATATTATCTCAACTGCAACAGCACTTGGAGATTTTTACTTCAACCGCAAAGAAAATTCTCTCGCACTTAAAAATTACATGCATGCGTACAATTATGCAAACGACGGAGTTTATAAAGAAAATGTTCCCAAAATTCTTCAACGGATTGAAGATATAAAAATGCGTGTGGGTGAAGAAAGGTTTAAAGAAATTGAGAGCTAAAGATTTTTACGCTAAATATATGCAGGCATTTTTAATGCAGAATTCTGTTGTGAATTTAATTTCAAAAAATGATGAAAAATTTTTATGGGAGAAACATGTTTTTGACAGCCTGGCAATAGAATATTTTTTCAAAAAGTATTCTACGGCGCAAAGTGATGAAAAACTCACCTTACTTGACATAGGTACCGGCGGCGGTTTTCCTGCGCTTCCTATCGCATTAACCTATCCGCAGCTGCAGGTAACGGCACTTGACAGTATTAGAAAAAAAATTAACGCGATTGAAAATATTCGGCAAGAATTGGATATTTCAAACCTCAAGACCATTTGTGAGAGGGTAGAAAATATAACAGGAACATTTGATATAATCACATCACGTGCGGTTGCATCCTTAAACAAAATATGCACTTACGCTTTACCTTTATTAAAAAAAGACGGCTATTTTATAGCGTACAAGTCACGAAAAACACCTGAAGAAATTGAAGATGCGGAAAAAGTTTTAAAAAAATATAACTCA